>CAMHEP010000044.1 GCA_946184195.1 uncultured Bacteroidales bacterium
GAGGATGAAGTGGTTGAGCAGCACCACCTGACGTGGAATTTCTCAGATAGTAAATTCGACGATTTCATCGGTTCCATTGCAACGACTAAGACGGTGGATAATCTCACGTTGGTCGGCAAATCCGGCGGTGCCATGACACTGGAAGCTAACGATAAGTATTATGTGGTGACTCCGGGCGATACCATTTTCTTCTCCAATCGTCTTAAGACAGGTGGTACCGGTAAAGCGGACCAACGTATTCTCACTTTTCCGGTGACGGGTGCATGCACCATAGATGTATATCTTATGTCAGGTTCGTCGAGTTCCCGCACGCTCAACGTGTGGTCTGGCAGCGTGAGCACAGAGAATATCCTCACCGCCTTGACTGTCCCTACTGAACTAACCAAGGTGACTTATACCTACAACGGTTCGGCAACTACTATTGTGCTGGGGTCGGCTAACAGCGGACTGAGTATCTATGCCATCCACATCACCTATCTTCCCGACCACGGCACAGCGATCGAGGAAACGAGTGTACCGGATGAGACGCAGAAAATTCTGCACAACGGACAACTCCTCATTCGCCGGGACGATGCCGTGTATAATGTGATGGGGCAGACTGTCCGTTAGGTCCGTTTATCCCCTCAGTTCATCTGAATAATAAGGGCGACACGTTTCCGTGCCGCCCTTTATTTTTATCCTTTTTGTAGGCTCCGTATAGGACATACAAAGGACATCAGTAGGCTTTCACTTAGTCGCTAAACTTAGCTGCGAGGAACTCGCGGTTCAGACGAGCTATGTGTGCCAGACTCACTTGTTTCGGGCACTCAGCAGCGCAAGCGCCGGTGTTGGTGCAGTTACCGAAACCGAGTTCATCCATCTTAGCCAGCATGTTCTTAGCGCGCTGTTTAGCCTCTATCTTACCCTGCGGGAGCAGAGCCAATTGGCTCACTTTAGCAGCTACAAAAAGCATTGCCGAGCCGTTCTTGCATGCAGCAGCGCACGCACCGCAACCGATGCAACTGGCGGCATCCATAGCCTCGTCTGCCTTGGGTTTGGGGATAGGTATAGCGTTAGCATCAGGCACACCGCCTGTATTCACACTCACGAAACCACCGGCTTGCATAATCTTATCGTATGCCAGACGGTCCACCATCAAGTCCTTGATAACCGGGAATGCACGGCTGCGCCAAGGCTCCACGGTGATAGTCTCACCGTCATGGAACTTACGCATATGCAGCTGGCAGGTAGTGATGGCGCTATCAGGTCCGTGAGGATGACCGTTCACGTACATCGAGCACATACCGCAGATACCCTCGCGACAATCGTGGTCGAAAGCGATGGGGGCCTTGTGCTCCGCAATCAGTTGCTCATTCAGTATGTCTATCATCTCAAGGAACGAAGCGCCTTGGAAGATGTTTTTCAGTTCGTAGGTCTCAAAGTGACCTTGTGCCTTGGGGCCGGCCTGACGCCAAACCCGTACTTTAATATTTATATATCCGTCCATGATAGATTATGCTTTATAGTTACGTGTTTTGCGTTCAGTAAATTCGTAGTCGAGCGGCTCCTTGATAAGTTCGGGTTCACTGTCCTCACCGGTATATTTCCAGCAAGCCACATACGAGAACTTATCATCTTGGCGAAGTGCTTCACCCTCTTCGGTCTGGTACTCCTCACGGAAGTGACCGCCACAACTCTCCTCGCGGTTGAGGGCGTCGATAGCCATCAGTCGGCCTATCTCAATGAAGTCTGCCAAACGAAGAGCTTTCTCCAATTCGTTATTCAGGCTCGCAGCCTCACCGGGGATATAGACATTGGTCCAGAACTCTTTCTTGATAGCATCGATTTTCTCGATAGCTGTCTTCAGGCTCTCTGCCGTACGACCCATTCCGACGAAATCCCACATGATAAGTCCTAACTCTTTGTGGATACTATCCACAGAACGTTTACCCTGAATCTTCATCAGTCGGTCTATCTTCTCCTGTACGCGCTTTTCTGCCTCTGCGAACTCGGGAAGGTCAGTCGACATACGGGGAACACCGATTTGGTCACTCAGATAGTTCTGTATCGTGTAAGGCAGCACGAAGTAACCGTCAGCCAAGCCTTGCATCAACGCGGAAGCACCCAAGCGGTTAGCACCGTGGTCGGAGAAGTTTGCCTCGCCGATACAGAAGAGACCCTTCACGCTGGTCTGCAACTCGTAGTCAACCCATATACCACCCATCGTATAGTGGATAGCGGGGAAGATCATCATCGGGTTCTCATAGGGATTTTCGTCCACAATCTTCTCATACATCTGGAAGAGGTTGCCATATTTCTGAGCCACCACATCCTTGCCCAGACGCTGGATAGCATCGCTGAAGTCGAGGAAGACAGCCAGTCCCGTGTTGTTCACACCGTAGCCCTTGTCACAACGCTCCTTGGCAGCGCGGCTGGCAACGTCACGCGGTACAAGGTTACCGAAGGCAGGGTATCTGCGCTCCAAGTAGTAGTCGCGGTCCTCTTCAGGGATATCGCGTCCCTTTATCTCGCCGGCTTGCAGACGTTTGGCATCCTCTAACTTCTTCGGCACCCAGATACGGCCGTCGTTACGCAGTGACTCCGACATCAGCGTCAGTTTGCTCTGGAAATCGCCATGCTTGGGTATACAGGTCGGGTGTATCTGTGCGTAGCAGGGATTAGCGAAATAGGCACCGTGACGATACATCTGCATGGCTGCCGAACCATTACTTGCCATCGCGTTGGTGGAGAGGAAGAAAGTGTTACCGTATCCACCGCTGGCTACTACCACGGCGTGACCGAAGAAACGCTCAATGCGCCCTGTCACCAGGTTACGGGCGATGATACCGCGAGCACGTTCTTCACCGTTTTCGTCTTTAATCATGACGATATCGAGCATCTCATGGCGATTATACATCTTCACCTTGCCTTTACCTATCTGACGGCTGAGGGCGCTATAAGCTCCGAGCAGCAACTGCTGACCGGTCTGTCCCTTAGCGTAGAAGGTACGGCTTACCTGTGCACCACCGAAACTGCGGTTGTCCAGCAGTCCTCCGTATTCACGGGCAAAAGGTACACCCTGAGCCACACACTGGTCGATGATGTTGTTGCTCACCTCAGCCAGACGGTAGACGTTAGCTTCGCGGGCACGGTAGTCACCGCCCTTGATGGTATCATAGTAGAGACGATAAACACTATCGCCGTCGTTCTGATAGTTCTTAGCGGCATTGATACCACCCTGTGCAGCGATACTGTGTGCACGACGGGGACTATCCTGTATACAGAAGTTCAATACATTAAATCCTAACTCTGCCAACGTAGCCGCAGCACTGGCTCCGGCAAGACCCGTTCCCACCACGATAATGTCCAAACGACGTTTGTTAGCGGGGTTAACCAGTTTCTGATGGTCCTTGTAGTTGGTCCATTTCTTCTCCAGCGGTCCCTCAGGAATTTTCGCCATCTTAGGGGTAATCACGTTTGCCTCCTTGGCTGCTTGCTCCACGGCTTCATCTATTTTATCAGCCGCTTTCTTGACCACTTTCTTGATTTCGTCTTTTATAGCCATAGTTGTAATCTATTATCTTTTGAGCGAATAATTATTACCTCTTTCTTCTTATAGCAGCGCACCTATTCCCATACCGAAATAGTAGAGCACCACGATGGTGAAGGGCAGGATAACCAGCGTAGCCACTACGGTGCTGATTACCTTCACGCGGGGTTGCCAGGTCTCGTTGTTCAGCCCCATACTGGTCATAGCCGAACCCACTCCGTGATTCAGGTGGAGCCACAATACGCAGAACCATATGAGGTACAACACGCAGTATATTTGTCCACACACCGGTGTTGTGAACAAAGCATTCACATAGGCCGCACCATCCTGCGGGTCAAAGGCCCCGGTGTGGATACCTGTCAGCTCGGCGAATTGCATCTTAAACCAGAAGTTATATAAGTGCAGTACCAGAAAGAAAAACACTACCAGTCCGAGCACCAACATATTCTCAGATTCCCAAGTCACGCCCTCTTTCTTGCCCGACACGGCATAACGGTCGTTACCGCGAGCGCGACGATTCAGGATAGTCAGATAGATACCGTAGCAGAAATGTACCAGCACCAATAGTGCAATAAGCATGGAGCCGAGAACAGCGTACCAGTTTGCGCCGAGCAAACGGCAAATCGTGTTGTAGGCCTCCTCGCTAAATACCAAAGCGAGGTTCATACAGCCGTGAAAGAGCAGAAACAGCACCAACGCCGTTCCACTGATTGCCATAACGAATTTACGGCCAACAGAAGAGTCTTTTAACCACATAGTTTTTTGTATAAAATTAATTTTTTCTTAAGTTTTCTTTTGCCGCTACAAAGGTACGACTTTTTTTTCACTTACACAAATATTTCCCACTTTTTCTAAATACTTAGCACTTGCAGTGCCTGCCATTTATCGTCCTTGATGTCTTTTTTCTCCTTAATGGCTTTGGTGAGCGGCACGTATACCACCTCATTGTTTTGCACACCCACCATGATGGAACGTTGCTCGTCCAATAGGGCTTGTATAGCGGCACATCCTAAGCGGGAAGCCAGGATACGGTCGTAAGCGGTCGGACTACCGCCGCGTTGCAAGTGACCCAATATGGTCACGCGGGTACCGTATTCAGGATGATACTTCTCGATAATCTCAGCCACTGCTTTGGCACCACCCTCGATGGCGTGTTCCTGCACAAGCACGATACCGCTGTTCTTGTGTTTGCGGCGTCCTTGACCGATAGCAGCCTCCAACTGTTCGGCAACAGCGGTACGCTCAGGGATGATGGCAGCCTCAGCGCCGGCAGCGATAGCAGCATTCAGTGTCAGGAAACCGGCATCACGACCCATCACCTCCACAAGGAACAGTCGCTCGTGGCTGGTTCCCGTATCGCGCAGTTTGTCCACGCACTCTACGATGGTATTCAGTGCTGTATCATAGCCGATGGTGCTGTCGGTGCCCCACAGGTCGTTGTCTATCGTACCGGGTATACCAATCACCGGCACGTTGTATTCCTGTGCCAGAGCTCTCGCTCCGGTAAACGAGCCGTCACCACCGATGACGATGAGAGCGTCTATCTCCTCTTTCTGCAGCACATCGTAAGCTCTCTTTCTGCCCTCAACGGTCTTAAACTCCTCGCTGCGGGCAGACTTGAGTATGGTGCCACCGCGCTGGATGATACCACTCACGTCCTGCGTCGTAAACTCCTGTACCTCGCCGTCCATCAAGCCTTTATAGCCGCGATAGATAGCCTTCACACGGATGCCATTGGCTATAGCCGCACGTGTCACGGCACGCACGGCCGCATTCATTCCCGGTGCATCGCCACCACTGGTCAGCACCCCCACTGTTCGAATCTTATATTCCATTGTCTTGTATTGTTTTTTACTATATTGCTATACTTCAAGATTTCTATCCATCGTGCCTTCTTTTATCCTCTCCTCTACGCTCTCCATCAGCCATAGCGGCGTACTTGTTGCGCCGCATATGCCTACCCGCTCATACCGTCTTATCTCAGCCACGTGTTCGTCGCTCAGTTCCTCAGCGCTGCTTACGAACAGGGTATGCCCGTTCGCTTCGCGGCATTGCTCAAAGAGCACCTTCGCGTTCGACGATTTCTTGCCTCCCACAAAGATGACGACATCTTGAGCCGCAGCAAACTCACGCAGCCGTGCCACCCTATTAGCCACATTACGGCATATCGTGTCGTGAGCCTCAAAACCTGCCTTAGCACGCTCGCGCATCAACTGTGTCAGTTCCCTGAACTCCTCCACCGACTTGGTCGTCTGGCTGAACAGATAGATGGGCTTATCATAGTCCACTTTATCAAGATCATCTTTACTCTCCACCACGACGGCATTGTTATTGGTTTGTCCCATCAATCCGATGACTTCAGCGTGTCCCACTTTACCAAATATCACTATTTGTGCCTCGGGATGAGCCGCATAAGTATCACGAATACGCTTCTGCAGATGGAGCACTACGGGACAGGATGCGTCGATTATCTCTATGCCGTTATCGCGGGCTATGCGATAGGTAGAGGGCGGTTCGCCGTGAGCCCGGAGCAGCACCCGTCCGCCATGCAGTACCCTCAGGTCATCGTAATCAATGGTCTGTAGTCCCATCTTCTCCAACCTATCTACCTCCTGCCCATTATGAACAATATCGCCGAGGCAGTATAACTGCCCCCGCGTCAATTCCTCCTCTGCCTTTCGGATGGCGCTGGTCACGCCGAAGCAGAATCCGCTATTCTTATCTATGGATACGGTCATCGAAGATGCGGCATATTTTCTCCATCTGCTCTGTGGGAGTCAGCGACGAGTTATCTATCACCACGGCATCATCGGCTTGACGGAGCGGTGACTCATCGCGGTGTGTATCGCGGTAATCACGGTCGTTCACGTCAGCAAGCACCTCTGCAAAAACGGGGGTCTCGCCCTTACCACGGAGTTCGTCATAACGGCGTTGGGCACGCACCTCGGGACTGGCGGTCATAAAGAGCTTCAGTTCCGCCTTCGGGAAGACTACGGTACCTATGTCACGACCGTCCATCACGATACCCTTTTGTATGCCCATAGCCTGCTGTTGGGCGACTAAGAAAGCGCGCACCTCCTTGATAGGGGATACGCGTGATGCCATATTGCCGACCTCCAAAGTACGAATACGGGCTTCTACGTCCTCACCGTTCAGCATAGTATGCTGCGTACCGTCCGGCATCAAAGAAAAACGTATCTCGACATGCGGCAGCACGTTGTTCCAATCCGCCCCTGCCTCTACATCGATACTATGTTCCATGCAGTATAATGCCACTGCGCGGTACATGGCTCCGGTGTCTACATATGTATATCCTGCGTATTTGGCTAAGGCTTTAGCCACGGTCGACTTGCCGCATGATGAGTAGCCGTCAATGGCTACGATGATTTTGTTTTTCATTTCAACATCGAATTGATATCCAGGCTCAGTCCCACTTGATAGGTCAGGCTGCTCTTATTGAGTTGTGACATGGCGAAACCTATGCGGAACTTATATATCCTCACTCCGGCACCGATGGCGAAACCTGCCAACGAGCGTTGGTCTGTCAGGTTAAGTTCCGCACGATGACGGTGATTGTAACTCAATGTCAAGTAGAACCGTTCACTCTTAGGCAGGATGTCGATGGCGAATATCGTATGCCGAAACATCATGTCATACCACTGCACCTCTGCTTTCTCGGTCGGTTCGCCGGTGCTGTTGAGCGGTATATTGGTGTGCTGGTAACTCAGGTTCCATGTCTGCATGTTGTGTATCGTCATACTCAAACGAATCGGTGCATGCTTGAAACGGTAACTAAGTCCCAACTGCAAGTTGAGCGGAAGCATCTCCCGTCCCGTACCATCCTCCCGGCTATAGTAGCTCTTGAGCTGCCATCCTATGTTCTGCAGAGATAGTCCTATCTGGAGCGTAGAGTCTTTCAGTTGGAAGTGTCCGCCTACGTCTGCACCGATGGCGAAACTGCTGTGTGTCTCGTATATACTATAGACCGGCTTGAGGCTCACACCGACGGTAAACATCTTACCGAGTTGCCGGGCGTACATCACGTCCACCAAGATGTCTTTGGCGGTGAAGGTTCCTCCTGTCAGGTTGCCGCGTTCGTCGGCATATTGCATCTTACCATGGTCCAAATAGTGGACACCGACAGCAAAATAATTAGGTTTATCCGGCTCGTCCGGATGTTTCTCTATCTTACTGCGTGAGAAATTATGTCCATATAGTACACTGCCGAACATCGTTCCGGGCATCCAGTAGGCGAAGTTAAGACTCAGCACCTTATCGGTTCGTGTGCCGAGCAAGGCGGGGTTACACATCGCCATGCTCAGTTCGCCGTCGCGGATAGCCACATTACTTCCACCCAGTGCATTCAGTCGGGACGAAGCAGGCAGTCCCATGAAACTGAACACGCTCGTTCCGCCTCCCACGTACTGCGCCCGTACCGGCTGAATCAACATTCCTGCCAGCAAGAGCCAAACACCCAGTATGTATCTTTCCTTTATCATTTAACTGTCACTCTGAGGCACCCGCAATCTGCTACTACTTCTCCACCGCCTTCACCGGGTTCAGGGTCCTCTCCGCCTTCTCCCGGGTCCGGGTCTCCGCTGCCGCTGCCTCCGCCTGCCGGCAGATAAGCGCGTTCATATTCAACAGCTGCCATCAGAAAGGCTCCCAATACCTTACCTTCAGAGTCGTTCTGAATTGGTACATCCTTACCGATGAGATAGTAAGCGGCGCTACCATTTCTATCACTGCCCAATCCTGCTGACTGGCAACTGGTTGTCAATTCGTACGAGCCCGCTGAGCCGCTAAGAAACTGCGCGATAATTCCCTCATAACCTTTTTTCCCTGCCGCTGCCTGACTAATATATCCCAGACGAGTTCCCTTAAGCAATGCTGCTGTAATTAGGCATGAACCGGAGGACTCCAAATAGTTGCATTGAGTTCCGCCCGCTGATACATTCTTGTATGTGCTTGACCCTGTGGCATCAGTGCCCTGCGTCGCACATTTCTCCGAACCGTACTGCAGCAGCTGATACCAGCATCCTGTCGTAGCATCCTGTCGTGCGACCAAGCCCGCAGCCAGTTTCTCTAAATATCCTTTTATGACCAGATAGTCCGAATCATCGGTCTTACCGGCTTTGTCCATGGCTTCGAGCACATCCACCAACGCCATGATATACCATCCGTTGGCACGTCCCCAGTACTCCGCAGAATGGTATCCGCCGCCTATCTTCGGCTGACCATCTGCATACACCCATCCACTGGCGCCTCCTGTGGATTTATCCGTAGAAAAGCAGTGCCACAACAGGTCGTTATCCTCGTCCCATAGTCCGCCCCATGAACTGGTAAATTGTGTCATCACATCGCTCCACGTCAGCGTGGTCTCTACGCCATAAGCGAGCAGCTGCGCCAGCAGTGCCGGCCCCATGTAGGCTCCGTCACACCACATCTGGTTGCCATAACTGGACTTGTGATACCATCCTCCGTCTGCCGTACTGCTTGTGCCGGAGATAGAGTAACTGCTCTTATGCGCAGCGAGTCCTGTAGCTCCCCTTCCCATCTGCGTCAGGCAATAGGCGGCATTGGTGCTGTTCTCAAACTTGCCGCCGGCTTTGCAGCCGTCATATATACCGAAATACACTTTCGTGCAGTTCAAGTCATCCAGACTTCCACCCGTATTGGTTGCCGTTTTGGACAATGCCCACGTACTGAGTCCGTTATACCATGCATCAGCCCATGTACTATCCTGATAGTATTCCCACACATCCAATATACCCTTGGCTACCACACCCGGGACATAGTCCCATGAGGCAGCTGTACCCGGAGTAGTATTCCCATTCGTGCTATTGGCATTGGGGAATCCGACCCGCGAGTTTTTATTTTTCCAACTTGTCATGCGAGCATTTATCACCTCTTTTGAGTAACGCACAGAGGGGTCAAAGGTCACCGCATGCATGGCTGTCACACAGCCCGTGAGCATCACCAGCCCACAGATTAACACTCTTATATATTGTAATTTAGTCATCCTATTAACACATATACCTACTATTCCCAATTTATTCCTCGCTGCAAAATTACTACAAAAAATCCGAATATGCAAGATTTATCCCGCAAAAAATCGTTTATGCTTGCATAAGGACGAGTTTAAGCGGGTTAAAGATTGTTGTTCGCAGGACTCTGCGAACGCGAACGCGATTTTCTCGGGCTATGGTCGGGACATGGTCGGGCTATGGTCGGACCATCTGCCTTAACCTTTCTTAACACTTCTCCCCCGCGGGAGAGAGGTTTTTCGGGGACGTGACGGGGACATGACGGGGAGGTTGGCGGCTTATCCTCGGCTCATCCGAGGATCATCCGAGGGATGAGCTCTTAGAGGCATCCCGAGGATAGAGGAGGAAGTGCGAGCCGCTCAAACTCGCAGGGCGAGTTCTTCTAGGCGAGCCACTTCCGACGAGGGGACGTGACGGGGACGTTGACAGCTCTTTCTCGGCTCATCCTCGGCTCATCCTCGGCTGTGAGAAAGTTAGTTAATGTATTTTAACAGAACCATACTCTCGGGTGACAGAGGTGACAAGGTGACAGTATATATATAATGTATTATACACATGTACGTGTATATAACTATATAGAAAGTGCTGTCACCCTGTCACCTCTGTCACCCTGTCACTCGCCACTCACGCTGTCCGGTGACGGCGATAGAGGGCATACCCCACCGCCAGCAGCATCAGCGGCAGCACGGCATCACCGATGGGGTTGCCGTCGTCACCTTCTCGGACATTGATAGGACCGGTTTCGGTGCGGAGGACAGGTCTGCGTTGCGGGGCTGCCCCGGGTAGTACGGCGGTGCCGTCCGCATTGAGCTGCGGGTCGGATGTGTTATACTGGCTGTTGATACCATTCATGGTGGAGGTAGACTGGAACTGATAGTCAGA
>CAMHEP010000045.1 GCA_946184195.1 uncultured Bacteroidales bacterium
CCTGTTGGAGCAACATCTATACGATGCTCGCAGCTTATTTCCAGGAAGAGACCGGCTCACGGCTTCAAAAAGGTATGCAGATACTCATTGAGGTAGAGGTGAGTTATCACACGGTCTACGGACTGAGCCTCAACATCATCAATATCGACCCGCAGTATACAGTCGGAGGACTGGCTAAAGAGCGTCAACGTACCATCGCACAGTTGCAGGCAGACGGTGTGATAGATTTGCAACGCTCGCTCTATCTACCTTCCCTCCCCCTGCGTATTGCCACGATTTCATCGGCACATGCCGCCGGTTATGAGGACTTTGCCGACCAACTGAGAAACAGTGGCTATCGTTTTCGCCCCCAACTCTTCCCTGCCATCATGCAAGGCGAGCATGCCGCAGACAGTATCATTGACGCCTTGGGGCAGATTGCCATGGAGGAGGAGCAGTGGGACGTAGTGGTCATCATCCGCGGCGGCGGAGCCACGACCGACCTCAACTGCTTTGACGACTATCGTCTCTGTGCCCACTGTGCGCAATTCCCTCTGCCCATACTGAGCGGTATCGGGCATACCAAGGATGTGTCGGTGCTGGATATGGTTGCTCACCTCGCGCTCAAGACTCCCACCGCCGTAGCCGCCTACTTAGTGGAGCAAGCGGATAGACAATTGACTCTTCTTACCGACTGGCGGCGGCGCCTCCTACAGACCGCCGAGCGACAAATGATGGTGCGCCGTCACCGGCTGGAAGTACTCCGCAGGACGCTGGAGCTATGCTCCCCTGAACGTATCTATCGCCAAGGATACAGCCTGATGCGCAAAGACGGTAAGGTGGTGCGAAGCATACACGACCTCAAAACGGGTGATTGGGTGGAGACGGCTCTCGCTGACGGCACTATACGCTCAGAGATTATCCCATAACCCATGCGACGACTCCTCTCCACATCTCAATGGCTCGGCTTGCTGGTGATGGCATTACTCATAGGTACTGTCCTTCTCTTCGTCTACCTGCTTCCTCCACCCGACACGGCCACACAACGAGACGGCAGCGACAGCACACAAACAGCTAAAAAATCGCGTTTTCATCGGCAAAAAACCGCATACAACCCACATTCTTTCGACCCTAATACGGCAGACAGCATCACCCTCATTGAGAACGGGCTGCCCCCCTATGTAGTACGCAGTATCCTGCACTATCGTGCTAAGGGAGGACGCTACCGGCAAAAGGAAGATATGCAGCGCAACTACCTGATGAGCGACAGCCTCTATCAACTCATTGCTCCGTGGATAGAGATAGACACGATGCCTTTCGTCCGTCATCGCGACAGCATTCGTCACCTCTATCGGTTACGCCGCGACAGTATACGGCGCGTAGATAGTCTGCGTCACGATTCGGTGGTGAGACACGACACCCTGACACGCCGCTATCCGCAGAAAAAAGATACTATTCTCGAACTCAACAGTGCCGATAGCGCGTCGCTACAGATGATACGTGGCATAGGTCCCTATATAGCAAGACGCATCATCCGCTACCGCGAGCAATTAGGCGGTTATGTCTCCCCCGAGCAGATACGGGAGATAGAGGGGCTGCGTATGGACTACCCCGACTCCGTGATTCAGCATCTGCGTGCCTGCCCAGACTCGGTGCATCCGATACGGGTACAGCATGCCTCCGTCAGACAGATGATGAATCATCCGTACCTGAGTTTCGAACAAGCACGGGACATCTATCGTCTGCGGCGCAGACATAAGATGCGGAATATAGAGGACCTGAAGAACGTACCTGCCATCAGTGAGCAGGAGCGGGAGCGGCTGCGTCCGTATCTGGATTTTCGCGAGCAGCCATGATAGCCTGTTGATGCGCTACCTGCTTGTCATGCTCCTCCTGCAGGAGCTGTTTCACCACGCGGGCAGGCAATGGCTCGGTATCACATAGTTTCTTATATATCAGCAGCGTTGCCCAAGCATCGGTAGAGGCATAGCGTGCCTGCTCGGGTGTGAGATGGGAGACCTCCCAATTGGTGAGTTGCTGCGACTTGGATATTTTCTTACCAAAACAGATAGCGAAAATCTTCTGCAAGCCCAAGTCCAAGATACCGTACTTGGACACGATGGACTGCAGATCCACACAGTTAGCAGGCTGGAAGTCGCGACGGCGACGCATACCCCGCAGGTCGTCCTTGAACGCCAAACCCACCTTGCATATCGATGCGTCAGCAAAGATAGCCGCCAGCTCCTTAGGCATCCCCACATGGGTGAGACGGTACAAGTAGCAGCGCTCCTCTGAAGCTATCTGAACCAACGCCGTAGGATAATGTACTCCGCGGGTGAAACTGGGGCGTGACTCGGTATCTACACCGAGGACGGACTTTGTGCGGAGATAGTCGATGGAATCGGGGATTTTAGATACATCGTCCACCACAATAACCTCGCCTTCAAATCGGGCGAGGGGTAACCATTGAACCAAATCTTTGGATATATGATGAACAAAATGATTTGCTTCCATAATGGGAAATTTCGTGCAAAGATAGATATTTTTTTGTGAATATACAAATATTTTTGTACCTTTGCAGTCGAATTGTGAGAAGATATGCTTACCTTCGATCCACATATTATCCAACTGCTTCTGCTCACCCTTGCCGCGGCCTTGATGATTGTGATAGGTTTGCTTTTATGGGATCTGAGGGACAAGAGGGAGCAGATACGCCGTCTCACCGCCTTGGCGTTGACACAAGGAAAAGCCGAACGGCTGGATTTCTACGATGACAAAGGGGAGCTCAAACTATCCGTGAACTCTGACATGGTCTATTATTTGGAGGCGGCTGATAACTATGTGATTATCCACTATATCAATGCCGGCAAGGCGGAGAAACTCTTTGTCAGAACATCCCTCAAGAATATTGAATGGCGCTACCGTGACAAGCAATTGGTACGTTGCCATCGTTCGTTCATTGTCAACCTGCCCCGTGTGGAGATGATGCGCAGGCAGGACGGCGAGGTTGTGCTCGATTTCAACGACGAACGCATACCTGCCGTGCCCGTGAGCAAAGGCTATGTGGAACAAATCATGAAACGATTTACATCAACCAAATAATCATCAATAAAACAAAAATAACAAACAAAATGAAAAAGATTGTTCTTTTCGCTGCTGCCCTGATGGTAGCTTTGACAGTGAATGCGCAGATGATTGCGCCGCTCCAGATAGAGCTGGTTAAGTATGATCTGGATAGTATCCGTCTGCGTAGTGTAAACAACCCCAATGCCCTGCTGGCAGAGCTGCAAACTATCGAGGCAGAGCAAGGTAATGTCACCCAGGCTATCAAACAAGCCGGCAAACAACTCAAGCAGGAGAAAACTTACCTCAAGGAGTTCAACGCGCTACTGGGTAAGGTAGACAAGTCGCTGCACGCCGTAGACAAGAATTTCCAGAGCACGAACAAGACCCTCATCAGCCTGCGTAACGCCTCCGAGTCCACCTATTCGGATATCCAGAAACTGGACATGCTGACCTCCTATGCCAAGGATACCTCTCTCCACGTCATTGCCGAGGAGAAGAAATTGGTGGAAGGCGGTATCTCCACATCGGCAGAGTATATGCGTCAGATTGCGATGCAATACAACACCATCACCAAGGAGAAAGCCATCCTCCAACAACTCACCGCCGAAGTAGCATCCAAAGAGGCTCAACTCAAATCGTTGGAAGCGCAGCACAAGAACGAGATGGCAGGTATCAAGGCACAAATCAAGGCCGCCAAAGAGATGGTGAAAGCATCCAAGAAATAAGCATACACCCTAATTATACATTTATTTTGCGTCAATAAGCCACACGTTATGAAAGTAATCAACCTCTCCGAGCACAATTCGCTGCTCAACCAGTATTTGAAGGAGATTCGTTCGGTCAGTATCCAAGGCGATCCCTTGCGTTTCCGTCGCAACATTGAGCGTATCGGTGAAGTGATGGCTATGGAAGTAAGCCGCGTCTTGCATTATGCCGCTGAGGATGTACAAACACCGTTGGGTATCGCTCAGATAGACACCCTTCAGGACTCCATCGTATTGGGTACTATCCTTCGTGCCGGTCTGCCCTTGCACCAGGGATTTCTTAACATGTTCGACCATGCGGAGAACGCCTTCATCAGTGCTTTCCGTCGTGCCGGTCGTACGGTGAACGGTCAGCCGCAGTTGGAGATAGTGAGCGAGTATATCGCTGCACCGAGTCTGCACGAAAAGACCCTCATCCTGGTGGATCCGATGTTGGCAACGGGTATGTCGATGGAGGTAGCCTATAAGGCATTGCTCAGCCACGGCACCCCCAAGAGTCTGCACGCATGCTGCACCATCGGTACGCCGCAGGCTATCGAATATCTGGAATCCACGTTGCCGTCGGACGCCACCCTATGGTGTGCCGCCATCGACCCTGTGCTCAACGACAAGAAATATATCGTTCCCGGCTTGGGTGATGCAGGCGACCTATGCTTTGGCGAAAAATTATAACGTATTGGCATACGATAGGGATAGGTAGCGTGATACTCTACCTATCCCTTCTTCGTACTCCGCACCTCCATTTCCCACTATTTGCAGGGGCAGACAAGGTGGCGCACCTATGTATGTATACCCTGCTGGGCATAGCTATGCTATACGACCTGAATAGAGACCGCCAGCCGCTATGGCATTGCATAGCCGTGACGTTGATAGCAGGCAGTATATACGGCGGAGTCATCGAACTTATGCAAGAGTATCTCTTTCCTCCCCGCACCGGCGACTGGTTGGACCTATTGGCAGACTTCGCCGGCTTAACCCTTAGTTTGACTGCACTATGGCTGATACCTCGCTCCTCCACACATTAGCCTTCTCCTACCTATATCGCAACCGGTTGAGCATGGCTCATCGCCTGCTGGATGCTTACGGCTCGGCCGCTCAGGCCTGGCTCCATATTGACGAACCGGAGATGGAGGAAGCGCTCACCAAAGCGACGAAAGAGCTCGATTTCATCGATAAACATGCTATCCGTATCTACTCGTACGGAGAGGCAGATTATCCCTATCGGCTCAGTCAATGTCCCGATGCGCCTTTGGTGCTCTACGGCAAGGGGTCGTTCACCCCGAATAGCGGTCGATACCTCAGCGTGGTGGGTACCCGCTCCGCTACCGAGCGCGGTAAGGAGACGACCCGGCGTCTGATACTCGATTTGGCAGCACTCGTTCCGGATGTGACCATCGTGAGCGGACTGGCTTTCGGTATCGACGTTGCAGCTCATCGCGCAGCCTTGGAAGCCGGACTCCCCACCCTCATCATCCCCGGGCACGGATTAGACCGTATCTATCCCGCCCTGCATCGTCCGGTTGCCGTACAAGCGTTGCAACACGGCGGTATACTGACCGAATACATGTCCGAGACCGAGCCGCTGGCTAACCATTTCGTTGCTCGCGACCGAATCATAGCCGGTCTGTCGGACGCCACCCTCGTCGTTGAATCCAAAGAGCGAGGCGGAAGCCTCATCACCGCCCGCATGGCTCAGGACTATAACCGCGAGGTGTTCGCCATACCAGGCAGACCGACTGATGTGACATCGGTGGGATGCAACAACCTCATACGTACCCAGCGGGCAGCTCTTGTCACCGGTGCCGAAGACCTTGCCTATGCCATGCAATGGATAGACGAGAATATCCCAATGACGGCTCTGCAGACAGCACTCACCTTTGACGCCATGGACGAAACCGCACGCACCCTCATTGACATGCTCCATCAGCATGAAGACGGTATGCATATCAACCTCATCGTCATGGAGAGCGGTATGAAATATCAGGATGTCAGTGCCAAACTAATGATGATGGAGATAGACGGATTGGTAAAATCGCTGCCCGGAGGGATGTATCGCGCATTAAAATAAAGTTTTTTTTGCGTCTTTCATTTTTTTTTCGTACCTTTGCAGGGTATTTCGTAGAAAACAAACTTATTTCAACATATCGATATGAAAAGCCTTTTAGAGAATTTAGGTATTATCCTGCTGTTGCTCGGCGTATTGTGTTTGATGATTTACTATTTCGCCGTCCAATCCAACGCGCTGTTGGTATGCAGCCTCGTGCTGGAGGTAGCAGGTATATTGTGCTACATCTTCTTAAACAAGCGACTGGGCTAAGTGTGAATGGCGGAGTTTAACGACGCAATCAAATACCACTTGACAGGCATGTACCAGGACTGGTTTCTGGACTATGCCTCGTATGTCATTTTGGAGCGTGCCGTCCCGGCTATCGAGGATGGTCTGAAGCCTGTGCAACGTCGTATCCTACACGCGATGAAATGTGTGGACGACGGCAAGATGAACAAAGTGGCAAATATCGTCGGACAAACGATGCAATACCACCCCCACGGCGATGCCAGTATCGGTGACGCCTTGGTTCAGTTGGGTCAGAAGGACCTTCTCATTGATTGTCAGGGTAACTGGGGAAACATCCTCACGGGTGACGGTGCTGCCGCTCCCCGTTATATTGAGGCGCGATTGAGTAAGTTCGCGCTGGATGCCGTCTTCAATGCCAAGACGACTCACTGGATGCTCAGTTATGACGGCCGCAAGAAGGAGCCTATCCATCTGCCCGTTAAGTTCCCGCTGCTGCTGGCACAGGGTGTGGAAGGTATAGCCGTAGGACTAAATAGCAAGATTTTGCCGCATAATTTCGTGGAGATATGCGATGCCGCCTTGGCGTATCTACGCGGCGAGGATTTCCGGCTCTATCCCGACTTCCCCACAGGTGGCGAGATCGATGTGAGCCGCTATAACGACGGCGAACGCGGCGGCAGCGTCAAGATACGCTCGAAGATAACCAAGGCGGACGACAACCGCACACTCATCATCTCGCAGGTACCTTTCGGCACCACCACAGCCAAGATTATCGACACTATCCTCAAGGCGCAGGAAAAGGGTAAGATTAAGATCCGCAAAGTAGACGATTTCACCGCCGAGGAGGCAAAGATTGTGGTGCAGCTGGCACCGGGTTCATCGTCAGACAAGACGATTGACGCCCTGTACGCCTTCACCGACTGTGAGGTATCCATATCGCCCAACTGCTGTGTCATCCAGGATAAGAAACCTATCTTCACCACGGTGAGCAACCTGCTACGCCTGTCGGTGGACCATACCAAGGAGCTGCTCAAGTGGGAGCTGGAGATACAGAAGGGCGAACTGGAGGAGCAGTATTTCTATACCTCCCTCGAGAAAATATTCATTGAGAACCGAATCTATAAGGAGCCGGGCTATGAGACAGCCCCCGACAAGGAGAAACTTATCCTCTTTGTGGACAAAGCCTTGGAGCCCTTTAAAGCCAAACTCATCCGTGAGGTACGCCGCGAGGATATAGAACGGCTCTTCGAGATACGTATGATTCGTATCACGAAGTTCGACTCGAAGAAGGCGGACGAGTTGATGAAGGATCTGGATAGGAAAATCAAGGAGACCCAGAAGAACCTCAACCACCTGACCGACTACACCATCAGTTGGTTCGATATGCTCAAGCAGAAATACGGGGACAAGTATCCGCGTCGCACGGAGGTACGCAATTTCGCCAGCATTGATGTCAAAACCGTCGTTGAGGCGAACGAGAAACTATATATCAACCGTGCAGAAGGATTTATCGGCACGGGACTGAAGAAGGATGAGTTCCTCATGAACTGCTCGGACATAGACGATATCATTGTCTTCCATCGCGACGGTAAATATAAAATTATGAAGGTAGCCGACAAGATATTTATCGGCACCGACATCCTGCACGTAGATATCTTCAAGAAGAACGATACCCGCACCATCTACAATGTGGTTTATCGCGATGGTCGTGCCGGCATATACTATATGAAACGTTTCTTTGTGACGGGAGTAGCCCGCGACAAAGAATACGACCTCACGCAGGGTAAGAGCGGCAGTAAGGTCATCTATTTCACCGCCAACCCCAACGGCGAGGCAGAGGTGATACGCGTAGCGCTGAAGCCGCAACTCAAGATTAAGAAACTGGAGGTATGCAAGGACCTGAGCGAACTGGCTGTCAAGAGCCGAAGCGCAAGAGGTAACGTGCTCACCAAATACGAAGTCAAATCCATCACTCTCAAGCAGAAAGGTCACTCCACCCTCGGCGGTCGGCAAGTATGGTTTGACCCCGATGTGCTGCGTATCAACTACGACGGACAGGGCACCTACCTGGGTGAGTTCATGGACGAAGACCGTATCCTCGTCATCACTGATAAGGGTGACTATATGCTCAACACTTTTGAGGAGACGGCGCACTTCGAGCCCAACTACTTGCGTATTGAGAAATACGCCCCCGAGAAAGTATGGTCGCTTGCGCTATGGAACGCAGAACAGGGATTCTACTACGCCAAACGTTTTGTGCTCGACGCCACACAGAAGACTCAATCGTTCCTCGGCGACAACCCGTCTAACCGCATGTTACTGCTCAGCGACCGTTCGGATGCCATATTCCGTATTCTCTTTGCGGACGAGAACCGTGAGCCGTTGGATATCGTGATGGAAGATTTTATTGAGGCTAAGTCCCCCAAGGCTAAAGGCAAGCGTCTCACCACCCTCGAGGTGAAAGACATCATCGACATCACTCCCGAGCCGGAGCCTGAAGAGGAGGACGAGAATAGCAACGAGACTGAGGCGGACACCGCCCTGCCTGCACCTGCCGAGCCATCCGAAGCCGCAGCATCCGCCGAGCCGTCACAGGACAAAAAAGAAGAAACACCCGCGGTGGATGTTCCTTTCTCTATCACAGCCGAAGTGCCTGAGGACTCAAAGCCCGTGGACGACGACCAACTGAGTCTGTTCTGACGACTCGACTTTTTCCTTCTTATTTCTTACCGGTACCCAATTCGGGGTCAACGAGGATACGTCCGCAGAACTCGCAGACAAGGATTTTCTTGCGTGAACGGATATCCAACTGACGTTGTGCCGCAATCTTGCTATGGCAACCGCCGCAGCTGTCACGCTCCACCTTGACCACTGCCAGACCATTGTGTGCATTCTTACGGATACGCTTGAAGGCAGCCAGCAGACGTTCGTCAATATGCTTCTCGAGCTCAGCGCTGCGTATCATGAGTGACTCGGTCTCCGCCTTGGTCTCCTGAAGAATCTGGTCGAGTTCGCTCTTCTTCTGATTGAGGTCGACGGTACGCTCCTCGATATCCGACACGGTCTTAGCCTTGTCAGCCTGACGAGCCTCCAGTTCAGCCGTAGCGTTCTTGATACGTTTCTGGCTCAACTCTATCTCCAACTGCTGATACTCAATCTCCTTGCTCAGATTGTCGAACTCGCGGTTATTGCGCACATTATCCTGCTGCTCCTTGTAGCGGGAGATAGAAGCATTAGCGTTCTCGATACGCACACGATGGTCGGAGATCTGCGTCTCGCATTCCTTAATCTCGTTCTCGATATTGGAAAGACGGGTCTTCAGTCCTTCGACCTCGTCGCCCATATCCTTTACCTCCTGCGGCAGTTCGCCTGCCAAGATACGGAGTTCGTCGATTTTAGAATCCACTTGTTGCAACTCATAGAGGGCTTTGAGTTTTTCCTCTACGGTCAGTTCTTTTTCTTGTTTTGCCATAATGAACTATATTTTATTGGTGATTTATCTGCTGTACTGATAAAGGTTTTGACTTTGCCCTTCAGCATCTCGGCAAAGATCTCCCGGGTGAAATGTTCGCTCACCCAATGGTCCATGTCGACCGCAACGATACGCCTGTCGGCAGCCTGCATCTCGTGATACTTGAAGTCAGCGCTGACATAGGCATCGGCACCTTGAGCGATAGCTGTCTCCAAGAACTCGGCTCCGGCACCTCCGCACAGCGCCACGGTGGCTATGCTATCCTGCCTGCCGAGGGTATAGCGCACATAGTCTGCCCCGAAGGCCTGCGCCACGCGGTCGACAAAAGCCGTTGTGGTAAGCGGTTCAGGCAGGGTACCTATCACCCCCAAACCCACATGAGGAGTCTCCTCCACGAGGATGCGATAGTCGGTGATGCCTATCTTCTGAGCCATGCGCCCGCTCACGCCATGCGCATATTTATCCATGGGTGTATGGGTAGAATAGACGGCTATACCATGGCGCAGACAACGCTCGACACACCGCTCCTGCGGCGT
>CAMHEP010000046.1 GCA_946184195.1 uncultured Bacteroidales bacterium
ACTAAACAGCCTTAGAAACCTATACCCAATGATAAGGTAATACCATGTTGCAGATACAAGTTTTGGCTGGAGGTATTTTTATAGACCTCACGTCTCAGTTGCGCGGAGGTTAAGAGGAAATTACAGTCGTAGTAAAGTCCCAAAATAAAATCACATGCAGAGCCCGGCATATGTACAGCCATACCGACACGTGTATCCGCATTGAGTCCGAATTTAATATCCGTTAAACCGTCAAACATAGGACCAACACCTACATTTTGGGTAACACGAGGCACTAAAAGATACTTCTTAATATTAATCGGCAATTGTCCGCCGAGAACCACTCCTCCATTGAATCCCGCAGTTAGTTTGTATTCGGGTTCGGTCGATTCGCCCCAAATGTCCGCTTTTTTGCGGCATTCGACGATAGGAACGCCGAGGGTAAAGCCGGTGATGATGTATCCTAGCCACGCATGCTCAAAAGTGATTGATACTCGTTGATTCACCCCCATAAAATTATCGTATAACAATTGTACACTATTACGATTTTCCATATCGTTCTCGATATGAGGAGCCTGTATATCGAGTGATTTGGGTACTGAAGCGGAGCCACGCGACTTAGTAGACTTATGCTGACTATGCTGCAGGTTTTCCGCATACGCCAGAGTTTTCTCCACCGGTTCCAACGGCATATTCCAATCCATATCATGGATAGCACGTTGCATAGAATCGGGCAAATGGCGCATTATATAGGACCATTGTTCGCCGGAGGTACCTTGCAGATTCTCCAAAACATGCAGATTATTCGTTATC
Organism: uncultured Bacteroidales bacterium; assembly: GCA_946184195.1. Lineage (GTDB taxonomy): Bacteria > Bacteroidota > Bacteroidia > Bacteroidales > Paludibacteraceae > Colicola. The sequence continues at coordinate 793 of CAMHEP010000046.1, forward strand.
GGGTTATCTAATGAGAGCAAGAAAGTATCAATATCCGCCGCAGGAATAGCAATAGCCACGCCGTCACGGTACGAGGCCTTCCATGTATTAATACCCACGATATGGTATTTCCCATTCTTTTTAATAAGGAGTGGTCCTCCTGAACTCCCCGGATCGATGGATGCAGTATGTTGAATAGCAACGGATTGTTCGCCCAAGTCGCTCATATCTAACTGCGCATTGGACACCGTTCCTCGAGTGAGTTGCCACGAGGGTTTGTTACCTAATCCCGGAAAACCGGCAGCGGATATATCAACGCCCTCTTCCAACAGAGTGTGGTCAATAGCTAAAGGTATCTGTGAACAGGACTCAGGCAACTCAATCACTGCCAGGTCATTCTCGACGCTATGAGCGACTACTGCACAATGGTCATAGCGTATATTCTGCTTATTAAGTTGGAAGATTACATTTGCCGTTTGTGCATAACCGGTTACATGGCGATTGGTCAAAACGAGCTTGCGACCGTTATAATTGATGAGTACGCCCGAACCGAAGATATCACCACTTTTATACATGCTCAGCACTCTGGACATAGAACGCATGCCAAGACGAGCTGCATGCAGAGAGAAGTCGGACATCTGGGTCTTCTCGCCATCAGTATATTCGGGATAAACGACACACACACTTTGGCGTAGTCCCTGCGCCGACACATGGAGGCATAGGAACGCAACAATAAGAATAAAAAAGTACTTTTTCATATCACATAAGGATTATTTATTCATCGTCTATTCGTCATCCCCCACTACGCCGTTCTCAGCAGCCTCGATGGTAGCTTGGGTAGGCCGTGTATTGTCCTTCTTCTCGTCTTTGTCAGAAACTAATCCAACCGCCATTTCATCCAGAATATACTGTATATCCGAACCTTTCAGTTGTTTAGATTTAATCGCATTCGCTACATCCGGCTTGTCCTTAAAATACTCACAAGTCTTTTTGGGAGACATAATTGCTCCATCCGCCATCAAGGGTTTAGCATATTTTTCGCCGGTACAAGATAGATAAGTAATTAATGGATTACGAAAGTTATTGGTCGACTCTACATAACCGATGAGAATACCTTTCTTCTTGTTTATCTCGTAGAAACTATAGACGGACACGGTCATACCCCATGCGCTGGCCGCAGTACGAATGCCCCACATATCATAGACCAATTTTTTAGAAGCCTTAACCTGTATATGATGCAGGGCGAATATACTATCAGGTTGCTGTTGAGACCAAATCAGCATATGATGCAAATCTGCCGATGGAACCTTAACTTTGTCCTTCTTCTTTTCATCATTACTTACGGTAATATTCTTGTCCCCTCCCTTGGGTAATTCCACCCATCTAAATTCCTCACTATGTCCGTCGTTATAATACAAAATACCGGGATAATAATGTTTCACCATCTTGGAGAACTGCGGGAACAAAGATTGTGCATTAAGCGGTAACGGCAAGCAAAAGCAAAGAGCCATTACCCAAAAGAAAACTTTTTTCATAAAAAACACGAATTTATTTGGTTAAATAATATATTTTACGTACTTTTGCAGTCGTATCAACATCTTAATATGCGATGCAAAGGTACGATAAAAATTCGAATTACACAAGAAAAAAAACTTGTACAACCCAATTTTACGAGGAGGTAAAGTCCGCTCATATACAATTACTTAGAAAATAAAATGAAAATTCATACTTATACAGTCCATAATTACCCGCCCATCGGATGGATGATGGGGATAATTAGTACGGTGCTGATGGCATGTAGCGAGCACACACCGTATAGCCGCGATTTAGACAGGGCTGATTCGCTACTATGGTGCATGCCCGATGCAAGCCTCAGACTGCTTGATCAGTTAGACACCGCCGAGATGGGTGAAGATGGGTATATGCGATGGGCCTTACTCCATGAACACGCACGATTGAAATCACGCCAAACGGTTAATCCCGATAGTATATTACCCGCTATCATTGACTACTACGAAAGCCGCATAGGTAGTAACGACGCCATAGGAGAGGCACTATATATACGTGCCGCAGCATGGATTATGCGAGGAAATCATTTAGCCGCCATAAGCGATTTGCAGCATGCCGCCGCCCTTCTTGCTCATTGTCCGAATTGGGAATTACGAGCTATTGTATACCATAAGTTGGGTGAAGTTGCTGAAGCAAACCGACTCTACGAACAAGCGGTCCAATATTATCACGTCGGCTATGACATCCTTTCAGCGACTGAACGTAGTCAATACACGTATTATTTCCTACGAGACATAGCCCGTATGTACAGTGCCCTATCGGATAGTATACATGCAGCTCCCTACTATCAAAGTGCGGAGCAAATAGCCATGACAAGTACAGATAGCACCTTAATAGCCGATATACACTACTATCAACTATTTGACGGTTGGGTGAGGGAACAATCGGTTATAGCCAAAAATGACTCTCTACTTAGTCTGGAGCGCTATCGCTTACACCATCTGGGGCATAGTGAGTCTGCATATACCTTAGCCTCGGTATATCTATATGAGCATGAATATGATTCATTCCAATACTACATGCACCTATGGTCTGCCGATACCGTTGGCAATGTTAATGCCAGGCATAACTACAAAGAGTTGGAAGCACAATATCTATACGAGACCCAAGACTATCGACAGGCTTATCTACAGATGAAACAGCTACATAATGAACAAGAGGAGTCCTGGCACCAACGTCAGTTAATGGAGAACTATCGCCTTGCCCATGAACAGCAGCTTATGCATGCCCGACAACAAAACCTACAACTCAAGATAGAGCGGCAGCATATCCTACTCATGATGTATGTGATTATATCGTTAGTGCTAACGGGCATAGCCGTGGTTATCGGGTACTATATCCATCTCAGGCAGGAACGCACACAACTACTCATAGCCAATCAACAAAAAGAAGAATTTCTGGTGCGCCAACTTAACTACCGTCTATCAACCACGCAAGCGATGCGTGAAGCGGGACTGCGTGGCGAGCAGGTAGACGCCCAAATACCCGTATGGCTCAATGATACCCGTCAGCAATGGCTATTTACCACACCTAACAATTGGCATCATTTTCAGGAGGAATTTGACGCTATACACCATCATCTGTTGCAACGTTTACACGAGGAGCATCCACGTTTAACCGATTCAGATTTACAATATATCGCGCTATCGCACTTAGGATTTAAGACAAAGGATATCAGTATACTGCTGGATGTCACCCCTGCCACACTATGGACTCGGCGACAACGTATCCGTGAACACATCCAAGAAGACATCAAAGATTTAGATCAATGGATTCAATCGTTAGGATAGGAAAAATCTTGTTAGTGGTGGCATCACTATCGGTTATGTCAACCGGTCTGTATTGCCATAGCAAGAATGAAGTAGTAGCGGACAGTGTGTCGCGCGCAGAGACGGATAGTCTCGAATACGTATTAGCCGATAGTATAGCCGGTCCGGCTATTGAGTTGCCCCCCGCCACGCAACACGATGTACATGTCGTTCGTCAAGGTGCTCCCTTACATCCCCTAAACGGATGGCAGCAGAAGATTAACTAAACTTTGACCTCTTCTTAAATGAACGGTGCATGTACGGTGCATCTTCTACGTCATAGTAGGGTTATAGTAGTAAATGTTTGGGGCTTTTATCACCACCTCTCCATACGCCATCATTCTTTTATTCCACTTGTCGTCCCGTAAGGTCGTAGTCGGCATCATCACGGTGGATGATGACCTGACCATGGTGGAGAGTATTAGTCGACTTTTATCGGTGTATTCGTTGACGAGTTATTAGAACTGCTGCCTGTCACTTCGCAGGAACGTACATCGCCGTACACAATAGTTCCGTCCTCGTAGAGCATATACGCAAGAATCCTATACGTACCGGGAATAAGACCGGATATTTTACCGCTTATACTACCGGCTCCCGTTCCATCCATACGCCAATCTAAGTTATCATATAGTATCCGACCATTGGAATAGATAGGCAGACGTGCATCCTCGATAGTCGGTACGCCACTCGTGCCACTCTTATAGCAGAATCCGGCTACAATAGGTTGATCGGGAGAATAGAAAGATAAAGAAGCATAGAGTGCCTTATCGCCGGCGGAACGCAGTTCGTTAAACTTTATCCACGAACCATCATTACGCGTGGATACAGGAGCTTGGTCGTCGGAAGAGGGGTCATTCTTACTCTTGCAGGAAGTGATAACAGCCACTACAAAAAGGGTAGAGAGCAGATAGAAAAAACTTTTTTTCATAATTGTACGTTTGGGGGTTAATATAATAGGTTACCGTTAAAGTAGTTTCATTCACACTCACTATTACAAGGGCATTTCCGGCTCGGTGGGTAGGACAAAAGGACATAGGTTGGCGTCCAGTCCGTAGAGGGTATCGCGCGAGAGAAGCTCTTCACGTAGCAAGCTACGTTGCACATCATAGACCGGCATATCTTCCGTCAGTTCACCCAAGTCCAAGAATGTGTGGTAGAGGTTCATTGTGGTGAATTTCTTTGTGCGGTTCGTACGCAGGTTAGCCCACTCTTCGGGATGCTCTTCACGCCATTCCCGTGATGCCCAAATAAAGAGCGGCACATGGTATTCATAATACGAACCGGTGTAAGTACCGTGAAGGAACATACCCCGTTCGTCATCCAGAAGGTTCTCACCATGGTCGCCCACATAGACCAGCACCGCAGGACGATTGGTTGCCTCCAGTTCGCGTAGCACACGCTCGATGAAGTAGTCTGTAAAGGTGATGGCATTGTCATAGGAGTTGACGAGTACCGTCTTATGGTCGGCGTGCATACCCTCTTGGTCCGGCTCATAGTGCCTAAACTCATCGGGATAACGGGCAGAATACTTATAATGACAACCCAACGAATGCAGCACAATAAAACGATGGTCTGCCGTATCCGAGAGTGCGTGACGCAGGGAGGGAAGGAGCACCGTATCCACAAAAGTCGAGTGGGTGCGGTCATCGTGTATATACTCCGTGTAGTCACAACGCGAAGCAATATGGGTAAGCAATTTGTTCGTGAAGGACTGGTCGGCTATCCACGAAGTGGTATATCCTCCTTCGTGAAACACATCCACCAGCGAGGTCTGCGTAAGGTAGTCAGACTTCGTCGTAGGTGTGGCAGCAGAGAGCATAAAGGGCACACTCACAGTGGTGAGGTTAGCTACCGAGTAACAACTGTCAAAACTGAACAACTCACCCATGCTGTCACGCCGACATAGGTAGGGCGAGGTAGGACGTTCATAGCCGTTCACCTGCCAATGGTCGTAGCGCGAGGTCTCACCTACCAGGAAAACCACAGTGATAGGGTCAGCCGCTGTAGGAGTCACTCCGAAATGGTAACTCTGCAGAGCTGTCTCTGAAGACGTGATCTTACTATCCAGTGATGCTATCTGCCATAGACGCAGACAGATATTCAACGGAGTGACTTTGAGGAAAGTGGGTCGTGTCTGCGGCACCACGGCATAGACAGCCAGCCAGGCGCACCACACCAACGCGAGGATAGTGCGCTTCCCTGCACTCCATGTACCATCCCATGTCTCGTCAAGATACTCGTTGCGGATAAAACGCCCGGTAAGGTAGAAATACGCAGCCCATATCCCGAAGAAAACGGGTACTATGAACCAATAGGTAGATACCAGTTCAAGGAATTCTCCTTTCTCGCTGATGAGAATAGTATAGACGAAGAGCATACTCGTCGTCGCCTTATCCACGACGAGATGCACTATCTCCACTGCCGCAAAGACAAACGATACCGATGCCACATAGAAGAAAGTGCGGCGTTTAAAAACCGTCAGACCCAAGACATAGAGGAGCATGGCACTGCATAGATAGGTCATGTGCTCATGGTAGCCCTTCAGGTCTATTGCCATCACCATCGCCATCAGCGTGGGCAACCATAGGAAGACACTCAACCCGATAAAAGCTATACGTTCGCTCCTCTTCATAGCACGTATTTATCCATTGATAACCGTTACGCCGGCGGGCATGACGGTGAAGGAAGTTTCTTTACCCAGCAAGAGCGGCATATTATCGTCCACATGACCTGCCGGAAAATTGAACATGACAGGGTAATCATATTGGCTGACGGCATCGGCAATCGTCTCCTTGAGGGAGCGAAGCATGGAGGGGTCCTCCTCGCAATCGGTGAACTGACCAACCATCAATCCGCCGAGCTTAGCAAGTACACCGCTCATCTTAAGATTAAGCATCATGCGGTCGATATGATAGTGTCGCTCGGCTATATCCTCAATGAAGAGGATGGGTTTCACCCCAGCCGGCAGAGCGTTAATCCGCTCCGCTAACGAATAGGGTGTACCTTGCAGCCCGTAGAGGACAGACAGGTTACCGCCGATGAGTATACCTTTCGCTTCTCCGGGGCGATTGTAGGAATGTGCCGCTACCTCATAGCGCAGCGTCTGGCCCTCCACCGCCTGACGCCATAGGTGCAGTATAGGTGAGTCTATCGGCAGGGTAGCCAGATGCTTGCACATCAGTCCGTGCATCGAGACAGCTCCCTGCAAACCTGCCCACTGGTGCAGGATCGTTATATCCGAGAATCCGACAATGAGAGGTAGCCGTTGTCCTTTAGGCACATCGGGCATATCGCTGATGATACGTTGCAAGCCGTAGCCACCACGGGCACAGAGGATGACATCGCTATCCTGCAGCGCATCTCTCAGGTCCTCATAACGAGCCAAATCGGTTCCCGCATAACGCCCTATCTGCTCACCGGTATGCTTACCCATAGTTACTGTATAGCCCCACATACGGAGACGCTGAGAGGCGCCCTCTATATATTCGGAATCAATAGCTCCGGACGGAGACAATATAGTGATATGTTTACCCATCTTTATTTCTTAGTATAGTTTACCTACTACCCAATTAGCAAAACGCTTCGGCAAGAGGCGGTCCAACAGACAGAATAACTTATATTGCCATCCTGCTACATATTGCGGAGCCGGATTGGACTTGGTGGCGATGCTGTATAGTCTGCGAGCCATCTGTTGCGGACGCATCCCGTTGCGTTCATCCTTCTCCATAGCCGTCACCGCCGAGTTGATACGGGTATATATCTTATTTCCCACTTCGTTCTTACGACGTCGGTCGGTGAACGATGTGGCCACATCACCGGGCATTAGGACCGACACATGTATGCCGAACTCGCGCACCTCGTTCTGCAGAGCTAAGGCCAGCGCGTTAAGCGCAGCTTTGCTCGCTGAATAGAAGGCTTGATAGGGTATGGCAAACACTGCAGCCACACTGCTGGTGAAGATGATATGTCCGCCTTTCTGCTCACGCAACACAGGGAGCACGGCACGGATGAGGTTGTAGGCACCGAAGAAATTAACCTCAAACTGATGGTGTGCATCGTCACTCTTGGTAAACTCGATAGCACCGGATATACCATAGCCGGCATTGCTGATAACCACATCCAAGTGATCGGTCATCTTCATCACTTTATGCACAGCCTCATTCACGCTCTGCTCGTCGCATACGTCACAGTCGAAATGGATGATTTCGCCTTTACCGTCGTGATACGACTTACCATTACGCGACAACTCGAATACGCGCCATCCACGATGAGCGAAATGCTGTACTGTGGCCAATCCTATTCCGGACGAACCGCCGGTGAGTAGTAGTGTTTGCATAGGTGTCAGATTTATTTTAGCCCGCAGGGACACTCCTTAATGCTTGTAGTCGGGTTGCATCTTCAGCACACGTGCAATGAGCTCCACAGCCTCGTCGATGACGGGTTCGGTATGGGTAGCCATCAGCGTGGTGCGCAATAGGCACTCACCCTCTACGCAGGCCGGTGCTATCACAGGATTGACATACACTCCTTCCTCGAACATACGCTTACCATACCATAAGGTATCCAGCGTGTCGTAGGTGAAGATAGGAACGATAGGTGTCGGAGCCTCAATAATCTTAACTCCCGCAGCCAATAGTCCTTTGCGGAAATACTCTGCGATATGCATCAAACGCTCGGGGCGCTCCTGGTCTTGCTGCAGCTTATGCAGTGCTGCCAATGCCGTAGCGGCAGACGAGGGGGTGATGCTGGCAGAGAAGATGAACGGACGACTCACGTGACGTATATACTCTGCCACACGATGACTGGTGAGCATACATCCGCCGATGCTGGCAAGCGACTTGGAGAAAGTGAGCATCGTGATGTCTACCTTATCGGTCAAGCCGAAATAAGCTGCCGTACCACGACCTCCTTTACCCAGCACACCAAAACCATGTGCATCGTCCACCATCACACGGGCACCATACTTCTCAGCCAAAGCACAAATCTCCGGCAACTTGCATATATCTCCACGCATAGAGAATACTCCATCCGTCACAATGAGTATACCGGCTGTCTCAGGCACCGTCTTAAGCTGGCGCTCCAGGTCCTCCATGTCGCTGTGCTTATAGCGCAACGTATGACCGAAACTCAGTCGACATGCGTCGTAGATAGATGCGTGGTTCTCACGGTCAGAGAGGATATAGTCGTTCTTGCCTACCACCGCGGAGATGATAGCCAGATTGGTCTGGAAGCCCGTCGAACAGGTCATCGCCTCCTCATAGCCGGTGTAGTCTGCCAACGCCTGCTCCAACTCCAAGTGCAGGTCCAGCGTTCCGTTGAGGAAACGACTACCACTCACACCCGAACCGTACTTATCGAGGGCAGCATGACCCGCTGCAATCACATCCGGATCCTCTGTCAAACCGAGATAGTTATTACTTCCGAGCATGATGACGCGGTGTCCTTCCATTTGTACCACCGGTGCCTGACGCGACTCCAGTACGTGGAAATAAGGATAGATATCCAACTCGCGAACGGTGTTCAGTTGGTCATGAACGCATTTCTTGAATAAATCCATAGGGGTAAATGATTGTTTTTATGATAAGACCGTCCCACACGCAGTAGGACGGTCTTATAGAGTGAGCTATTATAATACGTTGAGTTCCTTGAGGATAGCCGTTGTCTTGCGAACTGCAGCCTCGCTATCACGCAGTTTCTGCATCTCCTCAGACGATATCTTGAGCTCTAAGATCTTCTCGATACCGTTCTTACCGATGATACAAGGAACACCGATGGTGATATCCTTCATACCATACTCACCCTCGAG
>CAMHEP010000047.1 GCA_946184195.1 uncultured Bacteroidales bacterium
CTCTTGTAACACGCTCTATTGGAGGAATGCGGATGTTACTCTTGGCTACTATAACATTAGCCGCCTCTTGGCTCACAGGATGGATGCTGGCGCATTACACCAATGATACACAACCTTATCTGGACGCTTTCACTACTGTCCCTGCTATCGCCGCACAGATACTTATGGTGATGGCGTACCGTGAACATTGGTTCATTTGGTTTGCTATTGACCTGCTTTACTTGTTGCTATGGGCACGCGCAGAAAACTACTGCATGGTTATGCAGTATGCTTTCTGGATAGTCAATTGTGTATACGGATTTATTCGTTGGACACAGAGTCTGCACTGCCATTCACGTCTCGGTCACTGACCTCACGTCTCAGTTCCTCCAACGCGCGACTAACGGCTTTGTCGCTACGGAGCATGAACTCGGCACGACCTTTCTGATAGTAATAGCGCTCAATAATCTCAGCCCCCAACATCTGTTTGATAGTCTCCTGATTACGTGCAATAGCGTCACGATAGGAGGGCTTGAGTTGTACCTCTATGTCACGTAGCGTAGCGAGGGTAAGCGAGTCTATATCCTCGTTCTTCGCCATTTCTATTACCTCGTGAATATATTTGCTGGTCTCAGTCTCATAGGTGAATTGTTTCTCTTCGAGGAACCGACAGAAATCCTCAATGTCGTCATCAGTCAGTGCAAAGGTGTCGGGAGTGGCAATAGACGGGTGAAGACGGTGATAGCGCGTAGCGTAGTCGAAGAACATATTCTTGACATAGAGCGAGTAACTGATATCCAGTTTGGCGCTGTCGCTGAGCACAATATCCGGCAAGATACCTCCGGCAGTGTCTTTCTTGAGTTCCTTACCCCGTTGACGCTCCGCATAGTCAATAGCCTGTATGCATCGCCCGCTGGGCAGATAGTATTTGCTGGTAGTCACTTTGAGATGACCATCGTATGCAATTGGGCGCAGATTCTGCACCAACCCCTTGCCATAGGTGCGTTCACCGATGAGACGGGCACGGCCCAGGTCCTGCATACTACCCGACACAATCTCGCTGGCACTGGCACTGTTCTTATTGACCAGTATCATGACCGGCATATCGGGGAAGCGGGCCGGTGCATGCGTCTTAAAACTATGGCATGATAACGCTGTCTTTCCCTTGGTCGACACAATCTCTGTATCCGCCCCGATGAAGAGGTTGACTATCTGTATCGCCTCGTCCACGATGCCGCCGCCGTTATCGCGCAGGTCGATGAGCAATGACTCGATGCCACGCTGATAAACGAGCTCGTCGAGAGCCTTGCTGAACTCGCTTGCCGAACCCGTGGTAAACTCTCTAAGGCTGATATAGCCGACACGGCTATGAGGCAACACATTATAGTAGTCAACAGCGTCCATATGAATCTCCTCGCGCGCAAACTCTATCACAAAAGGTTTGTTCAACCCCTCGCGCTCTAATTTCAGGCTCACTGTCGTTCCCGGCACCCCTCGCAGCATCTGACTCACGTCTGCTACTGCCTTACCCTTGGTCGACACACCATCCACCTCCAGCAGCTTATCGCCTGCCAGCACACCCGCTTTCTGTGCAGGTTTGCCTGCATAAGGATTGGCGATGTAGGTCTGTTTGAGCTTTTCGCCCTTCTTACCCTCTACCTCGCGTTGCTGTATGATGGAACCGATACCGCCATACTTACCGGTGGTCATCATCTTGAGCTCCGTGTCTTTGGACTTAGGGTAATAGACCGTATAAGGGTCTATCTTACGAAGCATCTGGTTGATACTCGTCTCCACAAGGTCCTCATAGTTAAGCGTGTCTACGTAGTTCATGTCCAGTTCACGCATCACGTCGGTGTAGATAGTGAGTGTTTTGTCCACACGCGGAGACGATTGCTGCGCCTGAGCAAGGCACGGCAACATCATTGTGGCGAAAAGAATAATCTTACCTGAGGTGATTCGGAACATAAGCGGAAATGTCTTTATTATATGCATATAGATCGCGCACGAGCGTAGAACTGATGTGCGCATATTCGGGACGGGTATAGAGCAGGATAGTCTCCACCTCGCCAATCTGTTTGTTGGCTACAGCCATGTTGCGCTCGTACTCAAAGTCCTCCACACATCGTATGCCACGCAAGATAAACTGAGCCCCTTGCTGTCGCGCAAAATCTACCGTGAGGCAATCGTATATCTCCACATGAATACGAGGCTCATCAGCGAAGATTTTCTCAATAGCGCTCAGTCGTTCGCGGATGGGGAAAGTGTCTTGTTTCTCACTGTTACGGCCAATGCCGATGATAATCTCGTCAAAGAGTTCCAGTCCGCGTTTGACAATGTCGTAGTGCCCGACGGTAAAGGGGTCGAAGGACCCCGGAAATATTGCTTTTCTCATAATGTATTCGTTTTTTCGTAGTTTCGTATAGGGTTGTTATACATCTCGATAATCCTGTCGCGCAGGAAATGTTCATCCTTGTTAGGAATATCAATCTTGGCTATTTGCGTTGTGATATAGTCCTCAAACTCCGTGCCACGGTCGTATATCTCGTAGTTGGCATGTATCTGACGGTCTATTTGCTCGGCGAGTGCCACCGCTTGTTCGTTATGTGGCATCCGGCGTAACTCCTCTTCGTGCATATCAATCCAGTGGTTGATACTGGGCGTCATGCGGAATACAATACGTCCTTTCCAGCCTAACAGCCCCGTCTTCATAGAGAGTATGTCATCTCGTTTACTCTTGCGCCAGTCAGGATTGTCGCGTTTGAGTTGCATCTCCTGTGCCTTGAGATAGTCGCATGGGTCATACTCGTAGTTGACGCATACGGGACATATATTGAGTTGACGTATGGTAGTGAGGAAATCGTCGGTATGCATGGTCAGCATTTTGAGCACTGCGGGTTGGGTGAGGTCGTTGCTATCTTTGGCACGTCCTTCACGCTGTGCCAACCATATGGACTTGCCTCTGCCACGCAGGTAACTGATATAGGCACTCAGCACCTCGGAGTTATGTAGCAGTTCCTTGGGTGTCCCGCCGCGAATGACAACGAACACATGATTGAAGCGTGCCAACGGCTCTATCCACCATTTGCCGAAAAGGTTATTACCCATACCTACGTAAGGACGTATATGATACCGCTCCCGCAGTTTGAGACTGAGAAACGCGGCATCCAGGACTATATCGCGGTGGTTAGTGAGGAAGACGGCACCATGGCGTATGTCCTGCTCAATGAGTTCACGTTGCCCCTCCTGATACTCCAACGTCAGCGTCTTGGCTGTACGCTTGCGGAAACGCCTGAGGAAGGGGATAGTAAAGAGCCAATCCCAGATGGCGAGAAGCCAACTGTTATGGTAGGCTCGTATGTCCTTAAAGTCAGAATGTTTGTATTCAGTCATGATAATCGATATAGTTACTTAGTTGATGATTTGTGCTTTGTCCAGTGCATCTTTGGTCGCCTCTCGATAGGCTACCATCAGTCCGCCTGTGCCGAGCAGTGTCCCTCCGAAATAACGTACTACAACGACCAATATCTTATCCAGCTGACGGGCATCTATGCTACGCAGTATAGGCAGTCCGGCGGTACCATGAGGCTCTCCGTCATCCTTGGTCCGCCAAAGGTCTGTCCCCAAACGGTAAGCATAGCATACGTGACGCGCATCATGATACTTCTTCTTATACCATGCGATGCGTGTCTTGGCTTCCTCCTCGTTGGCGATAGGCTCGGCAAAGGCGAGGAACTTACTGCCACGATCCTTGTAGATACCCTGTGTCGGTTGTGCAATGGTCATTTGATACCTGCTTTCTTGCGTATTTGCTCCGGGATAGCGTCTTTATGGACAAGGATGTCGTTTGTCTTGTAGCGCATGAAAGCCTCACTGATATACCATATACCGTGATAATCAGAGCGCTGTGTGCCCCACGAGTTCTTTACCATGTAGTATTTCTTGCCGTTCTGGTCCTCAGCAATGCCGAATATCTGCATGCCGTGGTCATCCGTTGTCTCCCAACTGTCGAACGCCTGCTGACGCATCTGTTGGGTAATCTCAAGCTCCGGCAGCGGTTTCTTGGTCAGCTCGTCTTTCTTGGCTTTCTCGTCCAACCCAAGCCAGTGTGCCATATCGCTACCCGTGAGGTCGGCACCATTGTCGGCATCCGGCATTACGCCGATACCCTTTCTGGTGAAGCCCACCTCGCTCACATCCGCACCCCATGCCAACGTGTAGCCGTTGGCTAACGCGGTGTCGATAATGGCCATCATCTCTTCCATCGGCACGTTGTACATCCTGTCCAGGCGCCAGTTGTCAGGAACCTCTAATGCAAAACGCGTGTAGAAAGGGTGGTGCGTGTAGCTGGTGATGCTCACATAGTCTTCAGCGTGCAGGTCCAACGACTCTGCATACGATTGCGGCGAATAGAGAGTCCCCTCATAGGTAAACGTATCAGGACACGCTCCCAGATAGGTGTCATATACAGCCTGCAACCCTTTCTTCCATACGGGGGTGAGTTTCTTGAGTTTTCCTGACGTGAGTGCTTTGACATATCCGCCTGCTATGGCATCCAACTCACCATGAACGGGCAGGGTATCCTTGGGTGCCGAACCGTATTGTATACCGGGCATCACCTGCTGGGGAACAAGACCGTAGTTCTCCAGGCAGTAGATGACATCATAGGCAGACCCTCCGGCGGCAAACTGCACATCGCCGTACATACGGATGCAGTATTCGGCGCGGTCCATCATCGTGTGGCTCACTACGAACATCTCGCTCAGGTCCACCTCTTTACCGCTTTTACGCAGCACCTCGCTCTCAAGGAATCCTATCGTGGAGAATGCCCAGCAGGTACCGCTACGGTGCTGGTCCTTGACCGGAGTGATAGCAACGCTGTCAATGGTGGTGAAACGAAAACCGATACTGTCGGCGGGTATACTGTCTGTCGCCAAGGTATCACGACTAAGTAGGGTAGTATCGGCAACGTGTGCCACCACACTATCTGTAGATTGTGGGGCTATAGTATCCTGCCCCAGCATGAGGAAAAATAAAAGTAGTAGTTTCATATCTTTGGTTGTTTTTATAATCGTGAGTGGTTAATCGGGGAACTCCATCAGATAAGCCTTGATGAAGGCATCTATGTCGCCGTCCATTACGGCATTGACATTACTGGTCTGATAGTTGGTACGGTGGTCCTTGACGCGTCTGTCGTCAAACACGTAGCTGCGTATCTGGCTGCCCCATTCAATCTTCTTCTTGCCGGCCTCTACCTTTGCGGCTGCTTGACGACGCTTCTCCAGCTCCAACTCATAGAGTTGACTGCGCAGATGACGCAAGGCGTTCTCGCGGTTCTTAGGCTGGTCACGTGTCTCGGTATTCTCGATGACAATCTCGTCAGGTTGACCGGTGAGTACGTTGATGAACTTATAGTGCAGACGTACACCGGACTCTACCTTGTTGACGTTCTGACCGCCGGCACCGCTACTGCGGAATGTATCCCAACTGATACCCGCAGGATTGACCTCTATCTCGATACTATCATCAATGAGCGGCACCACAAAGACACTGGCAAAACTGGTCATGCGCTTACCCTGTGCGTTATAGGGACTGACACGCACCAGTCGGTGCACACCGTTCTCACTTTTGAGGTAGCCGTATGCCATGTCGCCTTCCACATTCATGGTGACAGTCTTGATACCTGCTTCATCTCCTTCCTGCAGGTTGCTGATGGTAACCTTGTACTCATGCTTCTCGCAGTAACGCATATACATACGCATCAGTTGCTCTGCCCAATCCTGAGCCTCCGTTCCTCCGGCACCGCTCACAATCTTAAGCACAGCGGGCATCTGGTCCTCCTCGTGCGAAAGCATATTCTTCATCTCGAGGTCTTCCACCTCACTCAGTGCATGCTCGTAGGCACTATCCACCTCGTCCTCGGTGACAAGCTCTTCTTTATAGTAATCGAAGGCAAGCGATAACTCCTCAGTGGCAGCACGCACACCCTCATAGCCTTCTATCCAACGCTTGATACCCTTTACTTTGCGCATCTGCGCCTCCGCGGCTTTGGCATCGTCCCAGAATCCCGGAGCCTGAGTATGAAGCTCCTCTTCCTCCAGTTGGATACGTTTCTCGTCAATCTGCAGGTATTGTTTCAGTTTATCAGCTCTGTCCTGCAGGTCTTTCAGTTGTTCAATAGTAATCATATCGTTTGTATCGTATTTTGTCGTGGGTTTGACCGCGCGCTGCCTCTTATTTGGCGCGAATAAAAATCTGTACGGGAGTACCTGCGAAATCCCACCATTCGCGTAATTTGTTCTCTAAGAAACGGCGATAGGGCTCCTTCACATACTGGGGCAGATTGGCAAAAAAGACAAAAGTCGGTATCTGCGTATTGGGTAGTTGCGTACAGTATTTAATCTTGATGTATTTGCCCTTGGTTGCCGGGGGCGGATAATTCTCGATGAGCGGTAGGAAACGCTCGTTGAGTTGCGCAGTAGGTACCTTGCGTTGTTTGTTCTCGTAGACATGCTCTGCTGTCTCAATCACCTTGAAGATACGTTGCTTGGTCAGTGCCGAGGTGAAGATAATCGGGAAGTCGGTGAACGGTGCAATACGCTCACGGATAGCTGCCTCGTAGGCTTTGATGTCCTGATTGGTCTTGCTTTCTATCAGGTCCCACTTGTTGATGCAGACCACCAACCCCTTCTTGTTCTTCTGAATGAGTGAGTATATATTCAGGTCCTGCGCCTCTATACCTCGTGTGGCATCTACCATGAGAATACATACATCACTATTCTCGATGGCACGTATGGAGCGCACGACGGAGTAATACTCCAGGTCTTCGTTCACCTTAGCCTTCTTGCGTATACCGGCAGTGTCAATAAGGTAGAAGTCCTTGCCGAACTTGGTATAACGGGTATATATACTATCGCGTGTTGTGCCGGGGATGTCCGTCACGATGGTGCGGTCCTCGCCGATGAAGGCGTTGATGATAGACGACTTACCGGCATTCGGACGACCGACAATGGCAAAGCGCGGTAGATCCTCTATCTGCTCGCCTGCCTCGTCCTTGCGGAAACGTGACACTATCTCGTCAAGCAGTTCCCCTGTCCCCAATCCGTTCTCAGCGCTGAGGATAAACGGCTCACCTAATCCCAATTTATAGAACTCGGGTGCTCCGTATTGTTGGTCGAAACTATCTACTTTGTTGACCGCCAATACGGTCGGCTTACCCGCCTGACGCAGCAGGTGCGCTACCTCCATATCAAACTGTGTGACACCCGCGTTGACATCCACCACCAGCAACACCACATCCGCCTCGCGGATAGCCATGTCTACCTGACGGTTGATTTCGCTCTCGAAGGTGTCGTCGGAGCCTACTACCCATCCGCCTGTGTCAATAACGGAGAACTCCTTGCCGCACCATTCGGCATGACCATACTGGCGGTCACGAGTGGTGCCGGCCTCGCCCATGACGATTGCGCGACGGGTCTTGGTTAATCGATTGAAGAGGGTGGACTTGCCCACATTCGGGCGTCCGACGATTGCAAGTATATTCGGCATATTTGCTTGTTGTTTTTTTACAGTTTATGAAATAGGAGTTTACTCGCAGCCACCACAGCAGCCTTCGCTACCGCAGCCTTTACTTTTTTTGCCACTATGGCATTTGCCTCCGCCGCAACCGCCGCAATGAGGATGGCGAATCATGTCAATCTCTTCGGCAGTAGCTTCGCGCACTTCAATGACGGAACCGGTGAAGTGGAGATTTTCTCCTGCCAGAGGGTGGTTGAGGTCGATAGTCACCTTGTCGTCGGTAATTTCTACTACCTGAGCCAGCACACGACCGCCGTCTTCGGTGTTCATAGGGACGACATTACCCACGAATACACGCTCTGCATCAAACTCACCGTCACCGTTATAGAAGAGGTGCTTGTCCATGTCAATCAGTCCTTTCTCATCGTATTCGCCATAGGCATCTTTCTTGTCAATACGGAAGTCGAACGTGTCTCCGTCCTGCTTGCCCTCCAGTGCCTGCTCAAAGAGCGGTAACATCATGCCCTCACCATGTAAGTAGGTGTAGGGCTGCTCTGCCTTAACACGCTGCATGAGCTCTTCTTTCTCTCCGTTCTCGCCGCCTACATACATGTCGTATGCAACGGTCACTACTTTGTCTTTGTTGATTATCATATCTTATGTCGTTTTATGTCTTTGGATAGTTTCTTTTACCACCAGTTGATGGTCTTGTTTGTATTGTCTACACTGGATTTGTCGTATTTGAGGTCTGCCAGCATAGAGGCATTTACGCCAATATGGAAGGTGTAACTCTTGTAGGGGCCGAAGGGAACAAAACTTGCCGACATGTTCCAGCAGTGCAAATCGCGGTTGACGGTGAAGTTGGTATATGCAAATTTCTTGGCGTCGAAGTCATAGCTGGTGCTTGCCGATACTTTCCATCCTTGACCTAAACCAATCGTGGCGTTGAAGTTAAGGTTATGGGTGAGCTTCATCTTATAGTACATCTTGTCGTAGTCGAACTCGTTACCCGGAGCGTAGCGTATGCTATAGCTGACAGTGAGCGACCAGGGTATCTCCAGATGTTCGTATCCGTCATGATCAGCTTCGGACTTCTGTTTGCTCTCGTCTTTACGCTTACCGTTGAACACTGTTCCGTTCTCGTTGATGGAGACGGGTTGCATATTGCCATCGTCCTCTTGCTTGGCCTTCTTGTCCTTGTCGCGGGAGAACCATTTTTTGATGAGCTGGTTATTGAAGGTGTAACTCAGACTTGTACTCGTCCCTAAGAAATGTGGGAACTTGCCGTGATGCCAATACTGCTTGTTGGTGCGGACAGGTTGACTGGCGGCATTGAGTTCATACATATAGGGGTCGAACTGTCCGCTCAGGTTGATGGTGTAGTTGACCTTCGGTATTTTAATACGTAGGTTAACCGTAAAATTGGACCAGTTCATGGAGTCGGCGGCGAAGTTATAACCTCCGTATATACCGAGGTTATCGATAAGACTCAGTATCTTAAACGGCTCTTTGCCTGTGGTATCCTTGCGGTTGAGATACTTCATCTCCAGATTATTCTCAACACCGAAACTCAGTGTCGCGGACATGCCCTGCGAGGCATTACCGTAGAGTGCACCTTGATGCCGCGAGTAGGTTTGGTGAACAAAGACAGGATTCCCGCTTGCATCAGTCTTTTGTATACGGTTTCCGTTTGCATCGGTAGTATAGATGGGTTGGTCGTAACTACCGTAATAACCCCAGCCGCTCTTTCCAAAGTCAGGATGGTACGACATGCTGACGGTGGGTGTGATGATATGACGTATCTTCTCCACACGTCCCTTGGGGAAGAGCTTGCGTATCGGGGTGTAGAAACCGTATATCTTGGTCGACATAGACATGGACACGTTGAAGTCGAAGACGTTATAGAATCCTGTCGTCGTATCGCGTGCCAAAGCTTGTTGTACATCGTCCCAATATTGATCCACACGGGTGAAATACATACGGTCAGTCATCGATATGGAGGGAGTGATACTTAAATACTTAAACAGCATAAACGAGGCGCTGGTACTCAGATTGTGCCGCATACCGGTCTGCCAGTCCTTAAGGAAATTCGACTTGAAGACGTGGTTCTCCTTGATGTTATTGGTCTGTATCTTACCGTTTCCTGTATAGGACAGGGATATCTTCTCGTACCAACGCTGTTTACCCACAGCTTTCTTACGTTTGAAGGGGTAGATACGGCTCATCGTGACCGTTAGGTCGGGTAGGGTCATCGACATGGTCGAGTCTTTGGTACGCTGACTCACCAATGCCGACATGCTGATGCTCCACGGACTATCAGGGAAACGCTGTGTATAGCTTACGGACGACGATTTGGTGTTCTCCGAGTTGAGCACTGCGTTGTAGTAACTATTGATATTCGAGCGGTTGTAACCTGATGTGGAGAAGTTCACACTGGCGGAG
>CAMHEP010000048.1 GCA_946184195.1 uncultured Bacteroidales bacterium
GGTTCGACTCCGGGTTGGACAACAAAGCGTTCGGCAACGAACGCTTTCGTGTCCTCAAAAGGGGGACAGCGTGATGATAAGTAAGGTTTGTCGCAATGAGTGACACCTGAATAAAGTAACACTAACAAACAACAAACAATGAAGACATTTCAATTAGTAGGTACTCCCCGTTCGGAGTATGGCAAGAAAGCCGCTAAGGCTCTGCGTCAGGAGGCTTTGGTTCCCTGCAACCTGTATGGTCTGGGAGAGAACATTACTTTCACCGTTAACGAGGCTGATGTTCGCAAAATGATTTACACTCCCGACACGTTGGCTATCGAGCTCACTATCGGTGACACCAAAAAGATGGCAGTTATCAAGGAGTTGCAATTCCACCCCATCAGTGAGCGTCTGCTGCATATCGACTTCCTTGAGGTTAACGAGAAGAAGCCTGTTACGGTAGCTATCCCCGTTCAGTTGATCGGTCACGCCGAAGGTGTTAAAGCCGGTGGTAAGTTGAGCCTCGAGATGCGCAAACTGAAAGTGAACGGTATCTATACTCAAATCCCTGACCGTGTTGTGATTGACGTTACCGAGTTGGGGCTGGGTAAGAAATTGGCTGTACAGGACGTGAAGATGGCTGAGGGTCTGAAGCTTATGAACGTGCAAGATGCATGTGTAGCCCAAGTGAAAGCTACTCGCGCCAGCGCTGCCGCAGCCGCTACTGCTGAATAAGCAAGTTAAGAATGAATAAATACCTGATTGTCGGACTCGGTAATATCGGCGACGAATACCGGGACACCCGACACAACATAGGATTCAAAATGTTGGACGCTTTTGCCGAAGCGTCCAACGTTACTTTTGAAGATAGACGATACGGTTTTGTAGGTCGATGCCGCGTGAAGAATGCGGAGATGGTGTTGCTCAAACCATCTACCTATATGAACCTGAGTGGTAATGCTGTTCGCTATTGGATGCAGGAGGAGAAGATTCCGCTGGAGAATTTGCTCGTGCTGGTGGACGACCTCAACATCCCCTTCGGCACGATACGCATCCGCAAACAAGGTAGTGCCGGCGGACATAACGGACTGAAACATATTGAGCAGGTGTTAGGAACTGCCAACTACGCCCGTATCCGTTTCGGTATAGGTAACGAATACACCCGCGGCGCACAGATTGGTTATGTACTCGGTCAGTGGACGGAGGATGAAGAGAAAATATTGCCGGACAGACTGGCTGTCATCAAGGAAATCATACCATCCTTCTGCCTGCAAGGAATTGACCGTACAATGAATCAATACAATGGTAAATAAGATTTGGAATCACACGTGGGTGGTAGCAGCATGCAACCTCATCCTCATCATGGCAGCCTATACGCTGTCACGTGTGGTTTATTATTATGCCAATATCGACCTCTATCCGAATGTGGATAGTGCTCATCTGTGGGAAATGTTACTTGGCGGCATGCGTTTTGACCTAACCGCCATGCTTTATTTAAGCGCGTTGTACCTGGTGCTGATGCTCCTTCCCCTGCCATGGCAATGGCGCAGCAATCGTACCTACCAGACTGTGTGCAAGTGGGTGCTGTTAGTGCCCAACCTCATCGGTCTCATCGCCAATACCGCAGATACTGTCTATATCCGTTTTTCCGGAAGAAGGACGGACTATAGTGTCTTTCAGGAGTTTAGCCATGAGAGCAATATCGCGTCCATCCTATGGACAAGCCTGTGGCAGTACTGGTACCTGACGCTCTTTTTCATCGTGTTAGCTGCCGTACTGATAGGCTGTTGCCGTAGCGTCAAAGCCGATAACTATCATCCCCGGGTATGGTTTTACTACCCCTTCGAGACGGCTCTGCTGCTGGTCAGCATTTACTTCACAGTCATCGGCATACGTGGAGGATTCGGTGCCTACACACGACCCATCACGATGAGCAATGCACTGCAATACACCAATACACCCCAAGAGGCTGCCATCGTGCTCAACACCCCATTCTCCATCATGCGTTCCACCGAGGGTAAGGTGTACAAAGACCCGCACTATTTTGAGCGCGAAGAGTTGGAGAGCATCATGACTCCTATTCGCATTCCTAACCAAGGGGGGCTGCAGAAAAAGAATGTAGTGGTTTTTATTCTGGAGAGTTTCTCCAAGGAATATATCGGCTTTTTTAATAAGGAACTGGATGGCGGCACCTACCGCGGTTACACCCCATTCCTCGATTCACTCTGTGAGCATTCCGTCACCTATCGCTATTCGTTTGCTTCGGGCAGGAAGTCGATTGATGCGATGCCCTCTGTGCTATCCTCCATACCGATGCTCATTGAGCCGTATATCCTCACTCCATATTCCACGAATAACGTTTCATCTATTGCTGCATGCCTGGGGAAGGAGGGCTACACAACCGCCTTCTTCCACGGTGCACCCAACGGAAGTATGGGATTTCAAGCATATGCCCGCAGTGCCGGTTTTGCCCGCTACTACGGCATGGACGAATACGATGGACCGGAAGCTTTCGACGGTACATGGGCCATATGGGATGAGGAGTTCTTGCAATACTATGCCCGTACCATGAGCACGATGCCGGAGCCGTTCATGACAGCCGTCTTCACCGCCTCGAGCCACCACCCTTTCCGAGTGCCTCAACGTTATCAAGGGGTATTCCCTGAAGGCGAAGACCCCATCCATCCCTGTATCGGATACTCGGACAACGCTTTGAGACAATTCTTCTCCTATGCCAAGACACAACCTTGGTACGAAAACACGCTCTTTGTGCTCACTGCCGACCATACCAACCACCTCACTCACCCTGAATACCTGACCGCCAAGGGCGTTTACGAAGTGCCCATCATCTTCTTCGACCCAAGTCATCCTGAAGGTGACCTGCGCTCTACCGTCATGAGTCAAACCGATATCATGCCATCCGTATTAAGTTATTTGGGCTATGATAAACCCTATTTCTCGTTTGGAGAAGACGGCATTCGTGCGGATAAGCAGCACCCGTATGCCATTTGCTACAACAATGCTTTTCAGTTGATGTCCTACAAACTGCTTATCCAATTTGACGGGCAGCAAGTCCTCGGCATCTACGACTATAGTTCAGATCCGTTGCTCCAAATCAACCATCGGGACGACTGGCAGCAGAGGGAGGATGTGAGCGAGATGCTCCGTTACCTCAAGGCATACGTCCAGCAATATATAACCCGAATGATTGACAACCGTTTAACCGTTGAGACTGATGGAAACACGAGTCGATAAATACCTCTTTGCCATGCGTATCTACAAGACGCGCTCCATTGCCGCCGATGCTTGTAAGAAAGGGCGAGTGACCATGCATGGCGTGGAACTAAAGCCTTCACGCACTTTCCATGTGGGGGATAAATTCTCCGTCAGAAAAGGTCTCATCACTTATAGCTACGAGGTCTTGCAACTCAGCGAGAACCGCCTGGGGGCCAAACTCGTGCCGGATTACCTGAGAGATATCACCGCCAAGGACCAATTGGAACTGTTGGAACTGGCTAAGTTAGCCGGACAGAGTGGCAGAGACCGAGGTACAGGACGTCCAACTAAGAAAGACAGACGGGAAATAGAACAGTTTATCAGCGATGACTGGTACGACAATATGGATGATTATGACGCTGAATTAGATAATATTGACGAATAGACCATGAAATCCAAACGAGATAATATAGCCGAATATATCCTATATCTATGGCAGATAGAGGATTACCTGCGCGCTTTCCCCGATAAGGCGGACGGAAATCAGGAATTACAAGACCTGAGTAACATGATGCATAATGAGGGGATTATGGATGGCGGACACCTGCAGATTGCTAAAAACGCTTTGCAGGAGATGGAGGAACTGCACGAGGAACTGCTCGACACAGAGGCCCCCTATCGCGCTGTCATACTACATGTTCGCCCGTCGCTGAACCTACTGAAAGCCAAAACCGACAATCCCACCATGTCCGATGTGGAGGCTTGTCTGGTTTTGCTGTATCAAGTGATGCTCCTGCGTTTGCAAAAACGCGAGATTAGTGAAGATACGGAAGTCGTTGTGAAAGACGCTACCCAACTACTCCGATTCCTCAGTAAAACCTACTATGACAACCAAACAGAGATTTGAGTACGTACTCGCATGGTTTGAAAAAAACATGCCCGTTGCCGAGTCGGAGTTGCAGTATAGCAACCCCTTCGAACTCCTTGTCGCTGTGATGCTTTCCGCGCAATGCACTGACAAAAGGGTGAACATGGTTACACCGGCACTCTTTCAGGCTTTCCCTACTCCACAAACTATGGCGGAAGCCGGAAAAGAGGGCATTCTACCCTATATCCAATCCATCAGTTACCCCAATGCCAAGGCGGAACACTTGGCGGGAATGGCAGAAAAACTCGTCCGCGATTTCTGCGGTCAAGTGCCTGATACGGTGGAAGAACTCACCACCCTACCCGGCGTAGGACGCAAGACTGCCAATGTCATTTGTGCCGTCATTTGGCAGAAACCCACCATGGCAGTGGATACCCATATCTTCCGTGTCTCGGAGCGGATCGGACTCACCTCCGGCAGCAAGAATCCGCTGCAGACTGAGCGGCAACTGGTAAAATACATTCCCGAGAACATCATACCGAAAGCGCACCATTGGCTTCTGCTTCATGGACGCTATACCTGCCAAGCACGCAAACCAAAATGCGAGGCTTGCGGCCTCGCATCGGCTTGTCGGCATTTCGCCAATCAAAAATACTGATTTTCACTTATTTGCAACGCCTTTTATAGGACATACAGAGGATATCAGTATGCCCTAATCCTATTTACGCGCAAAACAAGATAACCAACAACTGTCCTGCCATGACGCGCAGGAACATGGTCACAGGATAGACGGTGGCGTAGCATACCGTCGCCTGATTATTCTTGTCGGATAGCGACTCGGCATACGGCAGACAGGGAGCTGCCGTCATCGAACCGGTCAGCATACCCACAATCTTGAAATAGTTAATCTTGAGGCCTTTATAACCCACAGAACCAATGATTAGCAGCGGAATCATCGTGATGAGGAAACCATAGCCGACCCATAGATAACCGCCGCTCATAATCGTCGGAATAAAGGCATCACCGGCAGTGAGACCCACCGCTGCCATAAAGAGGAGCAGACCTACTTCACGCAACATTCGGTTGGCAGATGTGGTGGCAAACGTAACCATCTTGTAGTAGGGACCGAAACGGCCAATGAGCAGGCTCACTATCAGCGAACCGCCTGCCAGTCCGAGCTTGAAACTCTGACTCATACCGGGAATGGGGAATGGGATAGTTCCCAAGATGACGCCCAACACGATACCGAAGAAGATAGGCAAAAGGTTGGGGATATCCAGGCGTTTGAGCTCATTACCGAATATATCCGCTACTTTCTGCACATCATTCTTATCTCCCACAATCATCACTCGGTCACCCAGTTGAAGCACCAAGTCCGGCGTGGCAAGCAGGTCTATACCGGCGCGATTGACACGGGTGATAGTGGCATGATAACTGCCGCGGAGGTCATAGTGACCGATACGTTTACCATTGCATTCGGTATTGGTCACCACAATACGACGACTCACAAGATGATCGGAGTTCTCCTTCTGCTGATAGGAATAGGTCTGCATCTTACCCAGCAGCTTGAGCGGTTCCAAGTGCGACTTATCGGTCAGCACACGGATAGTGTCGCCATTACCGAAAATCGTAGACTGAGTGGCAACCTCGTCTGTGCCGTTTGGACGAATGACGCGCGAAACGACCATCTTCACCGGACACAGTTTCTGCAACTGCGTGAGATTCATTGGTTCCAACTGAGGGTTATCCAATTTTATATCCACGCACACCGGTTCGTCGGACGCGGAGGAAGACTCCTTTTGGAGTCGCTCGTCCTCGGTCTCCAGATTCACACGAAACATCCAACGTATGAGACCGAACGAGAGAATAACACCCACCACAGCGAGAGGATAAGCCACGGCATAACCAGTCGCGATAGTCGGACTATATTCACCGGTCACATCCGTGAAAGCCTGTTCCGCTGCTGCCAACGAGGGTGTGTTAATGACGGCACCGGACATGATGCCTGCCATCGTTCCCATATCAATTCCTGTCAGATAATGAAGCGAGATGGTGCACAGGCAGCCTAAAAGTACCACTCCGGCTGCAAGCATGATGAGTTTGATTCCGCCGGACTTGAACGACGCTGCAAACGAAGGGCCTACCTGCAAACCGATAGAATAAACAAACAGAATAAGACCGAAATCCTTCGCAAAATGGGCTACCGAGGGGTCTATGGACAGACCTAACGCCGATAAGGCTATACCAACCAGCAAAACCCAGGTGATACCCAATGAGAAATGTTTGGTGCGGGCATGTTCACCAAGCCACAAACCAATTGTTATTGTGAGAGTTATGAGCAGTAACGACTGCGTGATACCCTGACTTAAAAACAGACTTTGCCAATAATTCATAACGACTTAATTTCAAAAAGGGCACAAAATTACGAATAAATTTGCATTAATGCAAATTATTTTGTAACTTTGCACCAAATTATTCACAATATATAATATATAAGGAAGACAATGGCAGAAGAGAAAAAAGTACCCTCCGCAGAGAAGCTGAAAGCCCTGCAAATGGCAATGGCGAAGATTGATAAGGACTTCGGAAAAGGTGCTATCATGCGCTTGGGAGAAGAGAGAATAGAAGATATTCCGGTGATTTCTACCGGTAGTGTTGGACTGAACCTTGCTCTCGGTGTCGGCGGTTTCCCCCGCGGACGAATCATTGAAATTTATGGTCCGGAGTCGTCCGGTAAGACCACCTTGGCTATCCACGCCATGGCGGAGGCTCAGAAACAAGGCGGTATTGCTGCCATCATTGACGCAGAGCACGCCTTCGACCGTTTCTATGCAGAGAAACTGGGTGTAGACACCGACAACCTGCTTATCGCTCAGCCCGATAGCGGGGAGCAAGCACTCGAGATTGCCGACGAACTCATCCGTTCCAGCGCGGTAGATCTTGTGGTGGTTGACTCCGTGGCTGCACTGACCCCAAAAGCCGAGATTGAGGGGGAAATGGGTGATAATAAAGTAGGTCTGCAAGCCCGACTCATGTCGCAGGCCCTGCGCAAACTCACCGCCACCATCAACAAGACACAGACAACATGCATCTTCATCAACCAATTACGTGAGAAAATAGGTATCATGTTCGGTAACCCCGAGACAACAACCGGTGGTAATGCCTTGAAATTCTATGCCTCCGTGCGTCTGGACATCCGCAAAATCGGTCAGATTAAGGACGGTGACGAGGTAATTGGTAACCAGGTGCGCGTCAAGATTGTGAAGAACAAGGTGGCACCTCCCTTCAAGAAAGCGGAGTTCGACTTGATGTTCAACGAGGGTATCTCGAAGGTAGGCGAACTGGTCGACTTGGGTGTAGAGACCGGCGTACTGCGCAAATCCGGCAGTTTCTATAGTTACGGGGAGACACGTCTGGCACAGGGCAGAGATGCTGCCAAGAACGTGCTGCGTGAGAATCCCGACTTGGCTGACGAGATTGAAGCAAAAATCATGGAATTGCTCAAGAAGTAAGGCGCAAAGTCCTTAACGACGAAGCCCCGTTACCATAAGTCCATGCAGACAAAGGTTCTGATAGTATCCCCCGAGGAAGCTAAACGATTGGAGACGACGTACCGTGTGGTGCGTCGTTCTGTTGATGCCCGTCAGCGAATACTCAAGGTCAATATCACCCTGCTCACGGACGACGAGGGGAACTATATCCCCAAGGATGCCCCCATCCCGCTTTATACACCTCCTACCTTTGTCCGGTTCCTCGGGACGTCCTCGGGACGTGCTCGGGACATGGTCGGGCTTGACGACAGCTCGGAATCGGAGCATACAACGGAACAAAAACGCAGCGCATTCATTATCGGAGCCGGTCCCGCCGGACTATTCGCCGCACTGACGCTCTTGGAGCATGGTATTAAACCCATTATTTACG
The DNA here is from genome assembly GCA_946184195.1 of uncultured Bacteroidales bacterium. Taxonomy (GTDB): domain Bacteria; phylum Bacteroidota; class Bacteroidia; order Bacteroidales; family Paludibacteraceae; genus Colicola. Next base: position 7,985 of record CAMHEP010000048.1, read on the forward strand.
AACGGGGCAAACAGGTCAGCGAACGCAAACGGGATATCGCATTGCTAAACCGTAACGAGGGACTCAATCCCGAATCCAACTATTGTTTCGGTGAAGGAGGAGCCGGCACTTTCTCCGACGGCAAACTCTTCTCCCGCTCCAAGAAACGCGGGAACATGCAGCGGGTGATGGAATTGTTCCACTATTTCGGAGCACCGGACACCGTGCTCTACGAGGCACATGCCCATATCGGTAGCGACAAACTGCCGCAAATCATACGCAATATCCGCGAATGTATTCTGGCACATGGAGGAGAGATACATTTCGGTGCCTGTGTAGACAAGCCCTTATGGCGGCAACTCATGCAGAGCGGAGTGCCTGTCATCGTAGCTATCGGGCATAGTGCCCACGACACCTACCGTATGTTGGCAGCAGAAGGTGTACGGATGGAGGCGAAAGGGTTCGCGATGGGGGTTCGCTCGGAACACCCGCAAGCACTCATCAACAAACTGATATACCATAATCCGCCGCAATCGACTATCGACTTGGTGGGCAATGCCTCCTATTCGTTGGTCACTCAGGTGAACGGACGCGGTGTCTACTCGTTCTGCATGTGCCCCGGCGGACATATCGTTCCTGCCGGCAGTAGCAACGACGGATGCGTAGTGAACGGCATGTCCGCATCGCACCGCAACTCACCCTTTGCCAACAGCGGCATGGTGGTGGAGCTACATCCCGACGGAGACGCCATCGCAGCACTCGATATGCAGGAGCACCTGGAGCGTCTCGCCAAACAACATGGCGGACCTATGGCGCAGGCTCCGGCACAACGTATGAGAGACTTTGTTGAGGGGCGTGAGAGCAAAGACTTACCCGCTTGCTCCTATCTGCCGGGGATTATTCCTTCACGGCTGGACCAATGGCTTCCACGCGAGATAGGTCCCTACTTGCAACAAGGATTTCGCGACTTCGATAAGAAATACCCGGGCTTCCTCACGAACGATGCCGTCATCGTGGGTGTAGAGAGCCGCAGCAGCAGTCCGGTACGCATCATTCGCGACCCGGACACCCTGCAATCGCCTTCCCACCCGACGGTTTATCCGTGTGGCGAGGGAGCGGGATATGCAGGTGGCATCACTTCATCCGCTCTGGATGGCATTAACGCAGCACTCAAGATATGTCAGCTTTTGAACGAACCATACAACTGATTGGCGAAGATACCTTCCGCCACATGCAACAAACACGGGTTATACTCTTCGGAACAGGAGGCGTAGGCGGTTGGTGCGCCGAGTCCCTACTGCGTACCGGCATAGGACATATCCGGCTCGTGGATTTCGACACGGTAGCGGAGAGTAATCTCAATCGCCAGATTGTGGCGCTCAGTAGCAATATCGGTCAGCCTAAGGCGGAACAGATGAGACAGCGACTACTGGCTATCCTGCCGCAAGGAGACATCTCGGTAACCACGGGGAGGTATAGTGCAGAGACAGCCGGGGATTTTAATCTGGGAGAATATGACTACGTCATCGATGCCATTGACTCCGTGCCCGACAAGATGCTCCTTATCCACAACGCCACCCTGTCGGGAGCTACCCTCTTCTCTTCCATGGGAGCAGGACGTAAGATAGATCCAACGCAGGTGAGAGTGAGCGAGTTTTGGAAAGTGGAAGGTTGTCCGCTGGCACGAGCGCTCCGCAACAAGATGAAGAAGGAACACATCCTGCCTGCTAAGAAATTTCAGTGTGTGTGGTCACCCGAGCAGAGCGGCACCGCCGGTACCTTAGCTCCCGTAGTAGGTACGTTTGGCATGATGCTTGCAGGACTGGTGGTGCAGGATATTTGCCGAAAAACGTGCAATAATTGACGAACACTTGCATATGTGCTGCAATTGTTGTAACTTTGTAAACACGTTTATGGGGGCACAAACAACCTGATGAACGTTTGCTCCATACGATAAGAACCAAACAACAT
>CAMHEP010000049.1 GCA_946184195.1 uncultured Bacteroidales bacterium
ACCACTCTCTTGAACGGCGAAGTATGGACATTCGCTCGACTGAGAGGCATTGAAGTCACAGACGGCAAACTGAGTCTCAATGCCAACGTCATGAATGGTGGAGACTATACGTTCAAGACCGGTTACCTCAAGAAGACTTCTTCACGGCGCTCACTCGTCAAGGGAGGCGATTTCTCTATGCTCAGTCAGGTAGAGAAGAATGGAGGTAAATACTACGACCGCGGCAGCGGAAGCGATGAAGACGTATTCACACTATCTGCACGCAATGGCATGAACATGGCCCGTTTGCGTCTATACAACAAGCCGGGCATGGAGGTGGAAACTACCGGTATGAAAATGTTTACCGGCATACAAGACGAAGCAGATATCTTAGCCCTTGCGAAGCGCGCTAAAGACGCAGGTATGGATATCGAACTGACTTTTCACTACTCCGACTATTGGACCAACGGCGGAGAGCAATTCAAACCCACCGCATGGGTAGACGCAAGCCAATCGGCACTGCGCGACTCGGTTTATCAGTACACCAAACGTTTTCTCAGAAAAATGGTGTCACAAGGTACAACACCGCGCTATGTGAGCATCGGCAATGAGATACAGTCCGGTATCCTTTTCGGTCGTTTCGATGAGAAAAACCATAATTGCACAGACAGTTTGAAAGCCAACGGCTATGTCACCCATATACCGGAACTGGCAGCGCTACTAAACGCCGGCAGTCGCGCTGTCAGAGAGACATGTCCCGACGCCAAGATCGTACTCCATCTCACTACCAGCACCGACATTAACCTCGACACATACAAGTGGTTCTTCAATAACATGCGCAACTACATGGTCGACTACGACATCATTGGTGCAAGTTATTACCCATACTTCGGCAACTACACCATCGAGACCATGATAGAATGGGCGAACCAACTCACCAGCATTTACAATAAAGACTGGCTCTTCATGGAGGTGGGGTATGCGTGGAATAGCACCCTCCGGGACGGAACCATCGGTCAGTTAGCTACCAACCAACCCTACGAGGAGATGACCCCCTCGGCACAGCGTAAGTTTATGATTCAGCTCACCGAGGCTATTGAGAACGCTTCCTCACGTATCCTTGGATACATCTATTGGGACCCTATCTATCTGGACGCACCTAACTGCGGCTATCGCGAAGGAGAAAAGAATGTGGTGAACAACTACACACTCTTCGACTTCAACGGTCATGCACTCCCCGCCTGGGATGCCATAAAATATAATAAATAATGTAATGGACAAAGGACTAAGGGACAAAGTACCAAGTAAACAACAGATTAACCATGAGAAATAGATTTTTTATTTTGACAATGCTTCTGACGGCAACGGTAGTGGTTCTGCTTACCGGTTGTCGCGAAGAAGGTGCCGATGAGCGCCCCGGACTATATGTCAATACCGACCTCATCTACGCATTCCCCGGAGAGGATATACACCTGAGCGGACAAGCATCATGTTTCACGGGATTACAGCAGTTTGCCATCCGTTGCGACGCATGGAAGGTGAACGATGTGACTGACCTTAGCGGACAGAAACCCGTGGTGTGGAATTTCGAATATGTACTCCATGTGCCCACGGATGCCACTTTCCCCCAACAACTCATCATCACCGCGACCGATGTTCACGGATCGGAAATAAAGAAGAACATATCCGTCCTCTTCGCACCCGCGACGCGCGCCCCTTATGTAGAAGGACTGCGCAAGCAAATGGCTATTGAGAAGGACACCATCTCAGGTACTATTAAGAGCGATATAACCCTCACCCTCTACGGTGAGGATAACCTCAAAGAGGCCGTCGTCTCTATCCCGTCGCTGAGCAAGCAGGATACGTTCCGTCTTACACGCAAGGAGGAGAAGATTCATCTCAACTATACCTTCAACGATGTCGGGCACAATGCTATGACGCTGACCGTAAGCGACAACAGCGGAAACGTGACCGTGATGGAGAGCGACCTCGTCGCCATTGAGAACGAACACGCAGACGCTATAGCCGACTATCCGAACATGTTTGCCTTCAAACGAAACGAACAGGAGAGCGACTATATATTCGGCTACTACATGTTCATGGAACGTAAAGACGACTACTGCTACCAGGTACTGGTCTACGCGGAGAGCGACGAGACGGAGTTCCTCTTCTCTACCACAAAGGAGACAAACGGTGGACGTCTATTCGGCGAATCGCCGTACGTAGACGAGCGTATACTGAGCCGACAGACGTTACCCGGATATGTCAAGGGCTACAAACCCGGCAAGGGATATTGGGGATTATACATAGACCTCAAGCGTATGTACATCGAGAAATGGCAACTCATCCCCGCCGATGCCTCCACCGCACCGCTCTATCACACCGGCGACTGGAACGGATGGAAATTCGATGCAATGAGCAAAGGTGCTACTGCCTACGAACAGGTAGCCGATATCACCGTCTATAAAGGCAACCAATATTTCGCCTTCGCTACCACTACCGATTGGAAGAACGTATGGCGCACATGGAAAACCGACGGAGGAGAGTTCGCCGGATGGTGGTTCTCCACCGACGGAGGTGGTGACGGTGCCTCCCTACCGACCATAGATACCGACACGGAAGCACACATCAGTTTTGACACAGCAATAAAATGGTGTACCATTAAGAAAAGATAATCAGCCATGAGAAAGACAATACTCACAACCATGCTCCTTATGTTGACACTGCCTATGGCAGCCGGCATCACAGGAACAGTATTTGACGAAAACAAAGAGCCGGTCATCGGAGCGAACATCGTCATTGAGGGTACCACGACAGGAACCATCACCGATTTTGACGGAAACTTCAACGTGGACGCTACCGCCGGGCAGAAACTCATCGTATCGTACATGGGCTATATCAGCCAGACCGTTGTTGCAAAGAACGGATTAGTCATCAATCTGGTGCCCGACAGCAAGATGATAGACGAGGTGGTCGTAGTAGGTTACGGTGCCACGAAGAAAAGTAATATATCCGGTTCGGTAGAGGTAGTGAAGGCGGACGAACTGCCAAAGGCAGCCTCGGCGAGCGTAGGTGAGATGTTGCGCGGTCGTAGTGCCGGCATGAATATCACCTCTACCTCCGCCAGCCCGGGTGCAAGTCAGAATATCAGCATCCGCGGTGGTCTATCGGGACAGAAGCCGCTTATCGTCATTGACGGTATACCGCAACTGCAAGCCAGCAGCTTAGGAAGCGGAACAGGCTACAGCGGCGGCGACAAGGACAATAGCCTTATCAACATATCGCCCGACGATATTGAGAGTATCAACATCCTCAAGGACGCTTCGGCTGCCAGTATCTATGGTAGTGACGCTTCGGGCGGTGTCATCCTCATCACGACCAAACGCGGTAAAGAGGGTAAAGCCGAAGTGAGCTACTCCGGTTCGGTAGCCTTCCAAACCATCAAAGATGCCCCGGAGTTTCTTGATGCACAAGGATTCATGACGGAGCAGAACCGTGTTCTTGACGAACTGGGTCGTGCAGACGAACAACGCTATAGCCAAGAACAGATAGACCGGTTTGTGGGACGCGGAACCAATTGGATGGATAAGGTGACCCGTACCGGTATGGTTAACGAGCATAACCTGAGTGTCAACGGAGGGTCAGAGAAGACCAAGTACCTTTTCTCCATCGGTGTGTACGACCACAAGGGTATCGCCAAGAACAACGACATGAACCGTATCACAGGTCGTATCAACCTCGACCAGCAGTTCGGTAAATACGTAAAGGCAGGTGTTAACACCTCATTTACACGATTGCAATACAACAACGTGCCATTGGGCAATAGCCGCAACGAAGACGCAGCGCTTATCTACTCCGCCATGACGTTCAACCCGACGGTGCCGGTATACAACGCAGACGGCTCGTTCGCCGACAACCCGATACGACCGAACATGTACCCTAACCCCGTAAGCCTGTTGGAAATTACTGATGAATCTCGTTCGTACGACATCTTCCTCACAGGTTACTTGGAAGTGAAACCCATTAAGGACCTCACGTTGCGAGCTACGGGTGGTGTGGATATGAAATTTGACGAATCAGACCAATACGTGCCTACCACGACCCTGAAGGGTGCTAACCTCGGCGGACAGGCAAGCAAACAGAGCCGCCGCACCAACCTCGGTATCATCACCGCTACCGCCACCTATGCGCACAACTGGAACAACCAACATGACCTGAGCGTGATGGCTGGTTGGGAGTGGAAAAAGAACATGTGGATTGGGCATGGCGAGGTAGCCAGCAAATTCCCTACCGACGATGCACTCATGCACAACATGGGAACATCGGAAGCCGAGAATCCAAACATATGGTCAAGCAAGGGGAGTAGCCAGATGGCATCATTCATCGGTCGTGCCCAGTATACAGCACTGAACCGCTATATCGTCACATTCAACATCCGTGTGGACGGAAGCAGTAACTTCTCCAAGAAACACCAATGGGGTGCCTTCCCCGGCTTGAGCTTGGCATGGCGGCTGAGCGAAGAGCCGTTCATGCGCGATGTCGCATGGCTCAGTGACCTCAAACTGCGTGGTGGTTATGGTCAGACCGGTAATGCCGGCAGTCTGACCGGTATCAACACTATCTATGGCGTGAATCGCGGCACCTACGTGATAGACGGTAGCCTGGTGAACGGCATAGGACTTAAGAAATTAGGTAACCCAGACCTCAAGTGGGAGACACTGAGCGACGCCAACTTGGCACTGGACTTCGGCTTCTTCAAGGGACGATTGAGCGGAACACTCGAGTTCTATCAACGTGACCGTTTCGATGTCATCCTCACCAAGAGCCTTATGTCGTATCAAGAGATTAACACGGTGGACTACAATAGTAAGGAGGTTTATCGCAGCCGAGGTGTGGAACTGAGTCTGCACACAGTGAACGTAGATACCAAGTACTTCGGATGGAACAGTGACATCTGTTTCTCCTACTATCGCAATAAGACTATCAAGCGTGATGACGACTTCATCCCGTCGACTACCGATCCGTATGAGAAAGACTGGGGGGATATATATGGTTATCAGACGGACGGTCTCATCCAAGCCGGCGAACACTACGCACACCTGCCCAACTCGGCTCCCGGTTCGATTAAGTACATGGACGTGAACGGCTATGTATACGAGGATGACGGCAAGACTATCAAACGCAACGAAGACGGCAGTTATATGTTGTCCGGCAAGCCGGACGGCAAACTGGATAACGCCGATAAGGTGAAGCTATATAACGCAACCCCCATCCCCTTCTCGTTCAACAACACGTTCCGCATCTGGGACTTTGATCTCAATATCTATATCTACGGTTCGCTTAATGGTCACAAGCAAAACGATGTGCTCTATCAGTCCAGCTATAGTATAGCCGACCTCACGTATGGTGTGAACGCCCTGACGGCAGTTCGCGACCGCTGGACCTACCAGAACCCCGGAGGTTCGCTACCCGGCGTGGCAGAGGCTAATTCAGGTATTGACCCCACATCATCCAATTACTTCTACGAGAACGCATGGTATCTGCGTTTGGACAATATCTCGTTGGGATATAATTTCCCTGCCAAACTATTCAAGGGCTATGTGAAGTCTGCACGTATATACGTTGCCATGCGTAATATTGCAGTCATCACCCCCTACAAAGGTATGGACCCCGAGACCGGCAATGGTATCGGTGCCTACCCCAACCAAATGTCAGGTGCACTGGGACTGAGTTTCAAATTTTAATTAGGAGGCTAAGCTATCATGAAAAAGTATTTATATATAATAATAGGTGTTGCACTGAGTATATCATCGTGCAACCTCTATCGTGAGGACTACACAGAGATCTCTCCCGAGGACTTTCCCAAGACAGAGAACGACCTCAAGCTGATGGTCAACCAACTGATGTATGAGTTCTGTACGGGTTACTGGGACGGACAAAGTATCTACAGTGCCGGATATGACGGCTATCAGGTGATGTCGGATATGTCGACCGATGTGTTATGGTCGGGTTGGGGTTGGCAGAGCGACGTGCTCTACTACCAACAATGGAAAGATAACAGCACCAGTTCTATATCAGACTATTTCTACCGTGGTTTTGCACACTATCAGTTCCTGAGCAAGGCTCGTCAGGTGATACGTCGTATCGAGGCAAGCGAGGCTAAGGAAGAAGCTAAGCGTCAGTATGCCGCTGAAGCGCATGCCCTGCGCGGCTGGATGGGACTCTATCTATATGACTTCTTCGGACCTGTGCCGGTAGCTACGGATGCGCAGTTGGATGACCCGATGACATTCAATCGTATCGGCAGACTGAGCGAAGAACAATACGACTCGGTGATGGTAAGCGACCTCACCTATGCGATTGATAATTTACCGGAGAGTGCACCGCGAGGACGAATGACCAAGGGTGCCGCAATGATGATACTGCTCAAATACTACATGATTCGCGGTGGTGAAGAGCCTACAGGACAATGGTTCGTCAAGGCAGAGCAACTATGCCGCGACATCATCGCCTTGGGTGTATATAGCCTGCAAAACAACTATGCCAACATCTTTTCCATCGATAACCAGGGCAATAGCGAGATTATCCTGTCTGTGCCCTGCAATGCGTCAGCCAGTTGGACGGCTAACTATATGACGGCAGAGATACTGCCCAGCAATATGCCCTGGACCGACAAGTCGGCAGGTTGGGGCGGATATGTGCTGCCTTGGGCATTCTACGACAAATACTTCAAGTCAAATGCAGACAAGGATAAGCGATTGAGTTGCGTCGTGACTGAATATACCACTGCCGGTGGACAATATATCGGTAAGACTAATTCCAACCAACTGAAGTACGGAGCCCTGCCGCTTAAATACGGCAAGGACCCGAATATGACCGGTGCGCAAGCCGGCAACGAGTTGGTGATTTATCGTTATGCAGACGTGCTACTTACGCTCGCCGAATGTATCGCCCGCAACAGCGGTGTGACGAGTGAAGCCGAAGGCTACCTGAACGAGGTGCGTCGCCGTGCCGGACTAGGAAATATCATGGGATATAATCAGAGTGCATTCATGGAAGCCATCTTGGCAGAGCGCGGCTGTGAGTTCTTCCTCGAGGGACTGCGCCGTCAGGACCTGATACGATTCGGTAAATACCACACCGAAGCCAACAACCGTATCAATGCCGACAACAAGACGGAGTACTATAAAGTAGGCAAGGAGCATAACCGTTTCCCCATCCCACAATCATTCATTGATGAGAGTAAATCCGCCATTAAACAGAACGAAGGATACTAATCTATGATAATAATAAACCCTAAATAATACTGATTACCACTATGAACAAGGAGAATCTTAAAAAAGTTTTTGCTGACAAATTCCCGGGTGAGATGGGGCATGTATATGCCTCTCCGGGTCGTATTAACCTGATTGGAGAGCACACCGATTATAACGGCGGTTTCGTCTTCCCCGGAGCAGTGACTCAGGGTATTATGGCAGTTATTCGTCCGAACGGCACGGATAAGGTGCGTGCCTACTCTATCGACCTCAACGACTACGCGGAGTGGGCTGTTTCCGACCCCGCAGGACCTGAGGCTACTTGTTTCCGTTTTGTATACGGTGTGGCACGCGAGCTCACGGAGCGCGGTGTGCAGGTAAAGGGCTTCGACACCGTCTTCGCCGGCGATGTGCCTCTGGGTGCAGGTATGTCAAGTAGTGCGGCGCTGGAGAGCTGCTTTGCCTACGGACTGAACGACCTATTCGCTCAAGGCGAAGGGATCAGCAAGTGGGATATGGTGCTCGCAGGACAAGCCACAGAGCATAAGTATATAGGCTGTAACTGTGGTATCATGGATCAGTTTGCCAGCGTCTTCGGTAAGGCAGGCAAGTTGATGCGTCTGGACTGCAACAGCCGCGAGTTTGAGTACTTCCCCTTTGAGCCGAAAGGCTATAAACTGGTGCTTGTCAATAGTTGCGTGAAGCACGAGTTGGCAGGCAGTCCGTATAATGACCGCCGCCGCAGTTGCGAAAACGTAGCTGCTGCCGTACAAGCTCTGCACCCCGACAAGGAAGTGAAGACTCTGCGTGATGCCACATGGGAAGATCTAAAAGCGGTGAGTGGCACCTGCTCGGCAGAGGATATCAAACGTGCCACCTTCGTGCTGGGCGAGAAAGACCGCGTGTTGGCAGTATGCGAAGCGCTCAACCGCGGTGACTACGAAGAGGTGGGACGGCAGATGTACCTGACCCACCAAGGTCTGAGTAAGGATTACGAGGTGAGCTGCGAGGAATTGGATTACCTCAACGATATCGCCAAAGAATGCGGTGTGACAGGTAGCCGTATCATGGGCGGCGGTTTCGGCGGCTGCACCATCAACCTTGTGAAAGACGAGCTATACGACGCCTTTGTGAAGCGTGCCGTTGAAGCCTTCCAAGCTAAATACCACGTTGAGCCTAAGATTATCGACGTCGTAATCGGTGACGGTAGTCGCCGCATAGAGTAAAAGTCTCTCTCCAAATACCAACCCTGCACCATTAACACAGTACGCTATATGAAAACGAAGATTCAACTCATCCGTCTGCGCGGTCCCAAGGGCATGCAGGCAGACATCACGAACTACGGCGCCAAGATAGTCAGTCTCATCGTTCCCGATCAGGAGGACAGGAAGGCAGACGTGGTGCTAGGCTTTTCCACCTTGGAGGAATGGCAACAGAAAGAGACCTATTTCAACGCCGTGATAGGTCGCTATGCCAACCGTATCAAGGACGGTCGTTTCACGTTGGACGGCAAAGAGTATCAGTTGCCTATCAACAACGGGACGAACTCACTGCATGGTGGTATGAGCGGCTTCAACGAGAAGCTATGGGAAGTGACGGCACGTGACACTCATGGTGTGACTTTACACTATCGTGCTAAGGATGGCGAAGAATGTTATCCGGGCACATTGGATGTCTATGTGACCTATCGTTTGACGTCAGACAATGCCTTGAGTATCTCGTTTGCTGCCAAGACGGATCAGCCCACCATCGTCGGATTCACCAACCACGCGTATTTCAACCTGAACGGTGAGACCTCTCCGTCGGTACGCGACCATGTGCTGCAAGTGTTTGCCGATGCTTACACCCCCTTTGACGAGACGGCTTGCCCGACGGGTGAGATAGTGCCGGTAGAGGGAACACCGATGGATTTCCGTGAGCCGGTCAGAGTGGGTGACCGTATTGACGACCCGTTCTTTGCTCCGGGCAGGGGCATAGACAACAACTGGGTGCTCCGCAAGACGAAGAAAGACAAAGTGCCCGAGTTGGCAGCAATCGTTCGTGGTGGCGGCAGGACGATGGAGGTATGGACAACTATGCCGGGACTGCAAGTATACACCGGCAACTGGGTAGAGGAGAATGTCGGCAAAGGCGGAACCAAGTACTGCCCGCAGAACAGTATCTGTTTGGAGGCACAGAACTTTCCCGATGCTCCCAACCATACCAACTTCCCCAATGCCGTGCTGCGTCCGGGTGAAATATATGAGGAAAAGACTGTCTATAAGTTTACGAACGACTAAATTAGCAGTTAGTACAGAAACAACAAACAACTAATAACAAACAACTAATGTACATTTAACAACATGAAAAAGATTTTTACTATTGTAGCAGCCGCCTTAGTGGCTGCCAACCTATTTGCTTATGATCAAGCAACAGAAGGAACCGAGTATTATGGTAGCCAAGTGAAAGCTATCGGTCTGGCAGACGGAACGGTGGCTATTAGCGACTACTATCTGCCGGACGGTTCTACCGAGATGTATCTACCCGCTACCGTACAGGTATGGAACGAGGAAGTTATGACAGCCGAGTACGAGGTATCGCAAGTAGGTTATTGGGACGGCCAGATGTGGGTGAGTGACGGTAGCGATGCTAACGCCATCGGTAATGTGACAGCCGTCTATGTAGCCGAAGGCATCAAGACTATCAA
>CAMHEP010000050.1 GCA_946184195.1 uncultured Bacteroidales bacterium
CGTTCGTTGGGCAGGGCGATAAGGCTCATCACGATGAGCAGTCGCCAACCCACTCCGCTCTATCCTCGGGATGCCTCAAAGAGCTCATTCCGAGGATGTAAATTGTGCAGAATAGCAAAGTAATATAATGAATATAAACAACATAAAGATTATGCAACAAATTCTCTTGAAACGCGGTCTGGATATACCTATGGACGGCAAGGCGGAGAAGACGCTCGGCAGCGTCAATCGCCCCAAGGTCTTCCATATCGTTCCGGACCACTTCGCCGGCATCACGCCCAAGCTGGACGTGAAAGAAGGCGATAGCGTGAAGGCGGGTACCCCGCTCTTTCACGACAAGACGTTTGCCGAGATGATGTTCACCTCCCCCGTGTCCGGCACCGTGACGGCTATCGTCCGCGGTGAGCGACGCAAAGTGATGAGCATAGACATTGAGGCAGACAGAGAAATCCAGTATGAAGTACTAAGTGACCAAGTACCGAGTACGAAGGATGATGTGAAAGCATTGCTGCTGAAAAGCGGACTATGGGCACTTATCAAACAGCGTCCGTATGACTGCATTGCTCTGCCGAACAAACAGCCTCGCGCCATCTTCGTCTCGAGTTTTGACACCGCTCCCCTCGCACCCGACTATGAGTACGTGCTGAAGGGACAGAACGTGAAACTGCAGGCAGCAGTCAACGCCTTGGCAACCATCGCCCCCGTCTATGTAGGTATTCAAGCCGGCGCCATGGCTACCGACTTCCGCGGGCTGAAGAACTGCACTCACTATGAGGTAGCGGGTCCCCACCCCGCCGGCAACGCAGGTGTACAGATTAACCACGTGCTGCCCATGGCTAAGGGTGACACGATGTGGACCATCAACGTGCAAGACCTCGCACTGATAGGTAACCTGCTGCTCACCGGAAAGGTAGACATGCAGAAGAAAGTGGCACTGACCGGTCCGCTCGCCTATGGCAAGCAATACTACAACGTACTGCCGGGTATGCCTGTAAGCGCGATTTTCCAATCGAACGTACACACCGAGTGTCCGTGTCGATTTATCGCCGGAAATGTTCTTTCCGGACACGCGCTTGATAGTGACAAAGTGACAAAGGACGATGTACAAGGGGTTATCCCTGAGGTTGTTTCCATCTACGACAACCAGTACACCGTCATCGACGAGGGCGCCGACACCCATGAGTTTATGGGATGGTTACTGCCGCGATTCAGCGCCTTCAACGCAGGCAAGACCGACCCTGCAGCCTTCCTCGACTGCAAGTTGACCCGTTGGCTCTTCGGCAAGAAGAACTACCGCTGGGACGCCCGACTGAAAGGTGGCAGACGTGCCATCATCGTCAGCGGCGAATACGACAAAGTATTCCCCATGGATATATACCCCGAATACCTCATCAAGGCTATGATAGCCGGCAACATCGACAAGATGGAGCAATTAGGCGCCAACGAGGTAGCACCGGAAGACTTTGCGCTGTGTGAATATGTATGTACCAGCAAGATGCCTCTGCAAGCTATTGTTCGCGAGGCACTCGATAACATGAGAAAGGAGATAGAGTAATGGAGAAGCTATATCAACTATGGAAGAAGTTCGGCAAGAACTTCGAGGAAGGCGGAAAGCTGCATAATCTGAGCAGTTTCTATGATGCCTTCGATACATTCCTATTCACTCCGCAGACCACGGCACGCCGTCTCGGTGCCCAGATACACGACGGCTCGGACAGCAAACGCACGATGATACTCGTGGTCTTAGCCCTCGTACCGGCCCTGCTATTCGGTATGTTCAACGTAGGTTATCAACACCTGCTCGCCACCGGTGAGTTGGTACGCGGCGGTATGACCGCAGCACTATGGTGGAAAGCCTTCGGTTTCGGACTGCTCGCCGTGCTGCCCTATATCATCGTGAGCTACGCCGTCGGACTGGGAATAGAGTTCTGCGTCGCGCAGTATAAGCACGAAGAGGTGGCAGAGGGATTCCTCGTAACGGGTTTCCTCATCCCGCTGATAGTACCTATCAACACCCCGCTATGGATGGTAGCCGTAGCTACCGCTTTTGCGGTCATCTTTGCTAAGGAAGTGTTTGGCGGTACAGGCTACAACATCTTCAACGTAGCCCTCATCACCCGTGCATTCCTCTTCTTCGCCTACCCGACGCAGATGACAGGTGACAACGCCTTCATCCGTACGGACGGTACGTGGGGTTGGGACGGCGGAAAGACCATGGTAGACGGTTTCACGGGTGCAACGCCTCTGACCCAGGTGGCTACCACCACGGAGACGAACCTGATGCCCGTTGACTTCTGGACCGCGATGAACGGACTCATCCCCGGAAGCGTCGGCGAGACCTGCGTATGGGCTATCCTGCTCGGCGGCTGCCTGCTTATCGTGACAGGAGTGGCATCGTGGAAGACGATGTTGAGTGTGTTCGTCGGCGGAGGCGTGACAGCATGGCTCTTCAACCAGTTTGGTCCGGACACCGCAGCCGCACACCTGCCGTGGTACATGCACCTCGTGCTGGGCGGTTTCGCCTTCGGTGCCGTATTCATGGCTACCGACCCCGTGACCTCGGCTCGCACCGAGTGCGGTAAGTGGATATACGGTCTGCTCATCGGATTCATGGCTATCGTGATACGCGTGCTGAACCCGGGTTATCCCGAGGGCATGATGCTCGCCATCCTGCTCATGAACGCCGTAGCACCGTTCATCGACTGGTGCGTGGTTCAAGCCAATATCCGCAAACGCGAACGGCGCGCAGTCGAAAGTCAAAAGTCGAAAGTAGAAAGCCAGAAAGGAGGCGCGCTATGAAAATGAACACTGAGAACAACGTCTATACACTGGTATACGCCACGGTGATGGTCATTATCGTAGCCGTAGTGCTGGCAGTTATCAACCAAGGGTTGAAAGCCCGTCAAGAGGCTAACGCCCGTCTGGATCAACAGAAGCAGATGCTGGTAGCGCTGAACCAAGACCTCGACGCCTGCGCCGACCCGGCTGCCCTATATGACAGTTTAGTACGCGATACTATCGAGGCAAGCGAAGACGGCAAGAACGCCAACATCATCCGCTTTGAGGTAGACGGTACCACCAAATATATCCTGCGTCTGCACGGACAAGGACTATGGGGCGGCATCGGCGGTTATCTCGCACTCGACGAGGACAAGAACACCGTCTTCGGCATCAACTTCAACCACGAGAGTGAGACCCCGGGTCTGGGAGGCGAGATAGTAACACCCAAGTTCCGTAATCAATTCAACGGCAAGCACATCAAAGATGCCGAGGGTCAGTTGCGCTCCATCGCCGTGCTCAAGGCCGGCAAGAAAGCGGACGAGGGACAAGAGCAAGTAGACGCATGGGCAGGTGCCACCATCACCTCTACCGGCGTAAACGACATGCTGCTGAATAACCTCGAGGAATACAAAGAGTTCTTGAATACAGAGTACAGAGTACAGAATACAGAGTATAGAGTACAGAGTACAGACCAAATCAGTCCGTATTCTGTCAGCGAAAGCGGTCTGTCTTCTGTCAGTGTTAACGGTCAAAACGAAAAGGAGGATTAAACAATGGCACTAAGTAAGAAAACAAAAGAGGCCTTCCTTGGTCCTCTGAACGCTAATAACCCTGTGTTGGTACAGATATTAGGTATCTGCTCGGCACTGGCTGTGACGGTGCAACTCAAGCCCGCCATCGTGATGGGTGTGAGCGTGACCATCATCGTCGCCATGTCGAACGTCGTGGTATCGCTCATCCGCAACACAATCCCTACCCGTATCCGTATCATCATCCAACTGGTGGTGGTAGCGGCACTGGTAACCATCGTGAGTGAGGTGCTGAAAGCCTTTGCCTACGATGTCGCTATGCAACTGAGCGTATACCTCGGACTCATCATCACGAACTGTATATTGATGGGACGTCTGGAAGCCTTCGCCATGACCAACAACGTGAAAGACAGTTTCATGGACGGTCTGGGCAACGGTCTGGGCTATTCGTGGATACTGGTGGTAGTAGCCTTCGTGCGTGAGCTGTTAGGCAGCGGCAAGCTATTCGGCTATCAGATTATCCCCGACAGTTGGTACATTGCCAACGGCGGATTCTACGACAACTGCGGAATGATGCTCATGCCAGCCATGGCACTGATATTAGTAGGTTGTATCATCTGGGCGCACCGCGCTATTAATGATAAGGAGGAGAAGAAATAATGGAACATGCACTTAGTTTGTTTGTCCGCAGTATATTTGCCGACAACATGATTTTTGCCTTCTTCCTGGGTATGTGTTCATACCTCGCGGTATCGAAGGACGTGAAGACCTCGTTGGGTTTGGGTGTAGCCGTAGTCTTCGTGGAAGCTATCACGCTGCCCGTCAACTACCTGCTGCAGATATATGTACTCGACCCGTTAGGGTTGGGTTACTTGAGTTTCATCCTCTTCATCGCCGTAATTGCCGCTATCGTGCAATTGGTGGAGATGGTGGTGGAGAAATTCAGTCCATCGCTATACAATGCATTAGGTATCTTCCTGCCACTGATAGCAGTGAACTGTGCCATCATGGGTGCGAGCCTATTCATGCAACAGCGCGTACAGCTCGACCCCGAAAACGTGAAAGCTATCGCAAACCTTGGCGATGCCTTTGCCTACGCCGTAGGCTCGGGACTTGGCTGGCTAATGGCTATCGTATGCCTTGCCGGTATACGCGAGAAGATGGAATACAACGACGTACCCAAGCCATTGCAAGGCATCGGTATCACCTTTATCACCGTAGGACTCATGGCGATGGCGTTCATGTGTTTCTCGGGACTTAACATCTAATCAATAGGAGGACGACAACAATGAATATTACAGCAATTCTATATGCAGTAGCAGTATTCCTCGTGGTTATACTGCTGTTGGTAGTCATCCTATTGGTGGCTAAGAAATACCTCGTTGCGTCGGGTGATGTCAAAGTGGTCATCAACGGCGACAAGGAGTACACTATCCCTGCCGGCGGCACCCTGCTGGGTTCGATGGCAGCAGCCGGAGTACACCTGCCTTCCGCCTGCGGAGGTAAGGGTTCGTGCGGTCAGTGTAAATGTCAGGTGCTGGAAGGTGGCGGTGAGATACTGCCCACAGAGACCGTACACTTCAACCGCAAGCAACAGAAAGACCACTGGCGTCTGGGTTGTCAGGTGAAAGTGAAGAACGACATGAAGCTCAAGATAGACGAGAGCATCCTTGGCGTGAAAGAATATGAGTGTACCGTTATCTCCAACCGCAACGTAGCCACCTTCATGAAAGAGTTTAAGGTGCAGTTACCACCGGGCGAGCATATGGACTTCGAGCCGGGTTCGTACTCACAGATACGCATTCCTAAATTTGATGCTATCCGTTATGCAGACTACGACAAATCGCTCATCGGCGAAGAATATCTGCCGGCATGGGAGAAATTCGGCATGTTCAACCTCGTATGCCATAACCCCGAGGACACTATCCGTGCCTACTCCATGGCTAATTACCCGGCAGAAGGCGATGTATTCATGCTGACTGTGCGTATCGCCACACCGCCCTTCAAGCCGAAAGAGCAATGTCCGAACGGACCTGAGTTCATGGATGTCAACCCCGGTATCGCCTCCTCGTACATATGGTCGCTCAAGCCGGGTGACAAGGTGATTATGAGTGGTCCTTACGGTGAGTTCCGTCCCGTATACGACAGCAAGAAAGAGATGATATGGGTAGGTGGTGGTGCCGGTATGGCTCCGCTACGTGCACAGATCATGCATATGCTCAAGACTCGCAACTGCCGTGACCGCGAGATGCACTATTTCTATGGTGCCCGCGCTATCAACGAGGTATTCTATCTCAACGATTTCCTCGAGTTGGAGAAGGAGTTCCCCAATTTCCATTTCCACTTAGCATTGGACCGTCCGGATCCGAAGGCAGACGAGATGGGTATCCAATACACACCGGGCTTCATCGCACCGGTGATGGGCGACACCTACCTCAAGCAGCATGAAGCTCCCGAGGATATCGAGTATTATCTCTGCGGACCTCCTATGATGGCGAAGACAGTGCTCGACCTGCTCCACTCGCTCGGCGTGAGCGACGAAGACATCCGTTTCGATAACTTCGGAGGATAAGGACGACAAACATCGTAAACAACAAACGTTCACTGTATGCGTAGACATATCCTATACATAGCAGCCCTACTACTCCTCGCCTGCCCCATCATACGGGCAGACGAGGAGTTTTGGTTTGAGTCAGACCAACCGGGGTTCGGTACGGGTGCGAACGTCGTGCCGTTCAAGAAGGTGATGCTGGAGGTGGGGTTTCAGACAGACATCATGCGTCGCGATGCAGCCGTAATGCTGCCGGAGGTATTGCTTCGAGCCGGTATCACCCATTTCGCAGAGATACGACTGAACGTGGGAGGATTTGCCGAGCAGGAAGGACGCTGGAACTACAATATCGACCCTTTAGTCATCGGCACTAAGGTACGCTTTGCCAAAGGTAACAAGTGGATACCCAAGATAGCCATGCTTGCCGAACTCGCCATCCCGTGTACCCCCGCTCAAGCCGCCGAGATGACCGTAGCCCCTGCCCTACATCTGCTCTTTGAGAACGAGGTCAATCATTGGTTGAACATATGTTATGATGTAGGCGGCGAATGGGACGGTGTGGATATGCGACCGGATGTGTTTATCTCGCTCGCCTTCGAATTTAACTTCCACGAGAAAGCAGGCGCTTTCCTTGAGAGTTATAATTACATCACCGCTTTCGGCAGGGATTTTGACGGCATACCCGCCTTATCCACAGGTTTTTACTACCAAGTGCACAAACGGGTGCAGTTGGATGTATACGGTTCGTTCAACGTCCTCGATCCGGATGCATACAGCAACGTCGGTTTAGGTGTATCGTGGCTGATAAATTGATATTTTTGACACAAAAAGCAAAAAAAATTTGTGTATATCAGAAAAAAGCCTTACCTTTGCATGCTTTTTTGCGGGAAGTCTCTGGCGATTAGGTAAGTTGAGCCGTCTCATGGATTGGGCGAGAACTGAAATGTAGCGCATACTTCACCGCGTAACCATATAAAACAGGTTAAGACAATGGATTTGATGAAGATTGCCGAAGAGGCATTCGCCGGCGAGAAGAAAGAGTTCCCGGCATTCGCAGCAGGTGACCAAGTGACGGTTGCTTATCGTATTAAAGAGGGTAACAAGGAGCGTATTCAGGAGTTCCGCGGTGACGTTATCGCCATCAAGGGCTCGGGTGACAAGAAGCGTTTCACCGTTCGCAAGATGTCCGGAAACATCGGCGTAGAGCGTATCTTCCCTATGGACTCTCCGTTCATTGAGAAAATCACGGTTAACAAATACGGTAAGGTACGTCGCGCGAAACTATACTACCTGCGTGACCTCACCGGTAAGAAAGCTCGTATTCCCGAAAGACGAGTTAAGTAAGACAGAAAGCGCGCCTCAAAAAGGGCGCGTTTTTCGTATAAGAGCAGACCTGTCGGAAAAGCGAAGAGAGAAAGAGAGAAGATGTTTCAATTAGAGAGTGCTTATCAGCCTACCGGCGACCAGCCGGAAGCTATCCATCAGTTGGTGGACGGAGTGCGTGCCGGAGCCATAGCTCAGACGTTGCTCGGTGTGACGGGTAGCGGTAAGACGTTCACTGTAGCGAACGTGATAGCCGAACTGAACCGTCCCACACTCATCCTGAGTCACAACAAGACTCTGGCAGCGCAATTGTACTCGGAGATGAAGGCCTTCTTCCCACACAATGCCGTGGAGTATTTCGTGAGTTATTACGACTACTACCAGCCGGAAGCCTATATCCCTTCGACCGACACCTACATAGAGAAGGACCTGAGTATCAATGAAGAGATAGACCGCTTGCGACTGAGTGCGACTGCTGCTCTGTTGAGCGGACGCAAAGACGTGATTGTGGTATCGAGTGTGAGTTGCCTATACGGCATCGGCAGTCCTCAGGACTTCTCGCAAAGCAGTATCACCATCCGTCGTGGCGACATATGCCCGATGGACGAACTGCTCAAGCAGCTGGTAGCAGCCCAGTACGTGCGCAACGATCTGGACCTGAGCCGTGGTAAATTCCGCGTCAAAGGTGACACGGTAGACATCGCTCTTGCGTACGCCGAATACAACGTTCGCGTGGAGTTCTTCGGCAACGAGATAGATGCCATCACGACCGTGGATGCCGCTTCAGGCGATATGATGGACGATTTCGAGCAAATCAACATCGCCCCCGCCACCATCTTCAACACGTCGAAAGAGCGCATAGAGACCGCTATCGCCCAAATCAAATTAGACCTTGCCACACAGATACTGCATTTTCAGGAGATGGGCGAAGAACTATACGCCAAGCGTCTGGAGGAACGCGTAAACTATGACATTGAGATGTTGCGCGAATTAGGTTACTGCTCGGGGGTAGAGAACTACAGCCGCTATTTCGACGGCAGGGAGGCAGGCACTCCCCCCTACTGCCTGCTGGACTATTTCCCTGACGACATGCTAGTGGTTATTGACGAGAGTCATGTCACCGTGCCGCAGATACATGCCATGTACGGCGGTGACAAGGCCCGCAAGGAGAACCTTGTGAACTACGGTTTCCGTCTGCCAGCGGCAAAGGACAATCGCCCGCTCATGTATGACGAGTTCATTGAGAAGACCGGTCAAACAATCTATATCAGTGCCACCCCCGCTCCGTATGAGTTAGAACGCAGCGAAGGTATTGTCGTAGAGCAACTTATCCGTCCGACAGGACTGTTAGACCCCGTGGTTGAAGTACGACCGAGTGAGCACCAAGTGGATGACCTGATGGAAGAGATACGTATCCGCGTCCAGAAGGACGAGCGAGTACTGGTCACCACCTTCACCAAACGTATGGCAGAAGAGATGGACGACTACCTGAGACGCTACGGCATACGCAGTGCATACATACACAGCGATGTAGATACCATTGAGCGTGTGCAGATCATGGAGAACCTGCGCAAGGGTCTATACGATGTGCTGGTGGGAGTGAACCTGTTGCGTGAGGGATTGGACCTTCCGGAGGTGAGTCTGGTTGCGATCCTTGACGCAGACAAAGAGGGATTTCTGCGCAACCGTACCAGTCTGTTGCAGACGATAGGTCGTGCCGCACGCCATGTAAACGGCAAAGCCATCCTATACGGTGACAGCATCACACGCTCCATGCAGGAGGCTATCGACGAGACTAATCGCCACCGCATGAAACAGATGGCATACAACGAGGCACACCACATCACCCCGACCGCCATCAAGAAAGAGATAAACACCAGTGCCCTCTCCGCACTATACAAGAACCCTGAGGACGAGAAAAAGAGATTGGAGGAACAGATACGTGAGGGGTGGAAATCAGCAGATTGGCAGCATCTTAACAAGAAAGATTTGCAGCGTGAGATAGACCGTAAACGTCACGCCATGCTGGCTGCTGCCAAGGAACTGGATTTCGACAATGCCGCCCGTTTGCGTGACGAGATGCTGGAGATGGAACGCAGGTTAGACGCCATTTCACAATAAAAAGAGATTTAAATTTGCATTTATGCAAATTATTTTGTACCTTTGTACGCTCAATCGTGGCGTACAAGGGTTATGAAGCGTATCCTATACATACTCATGGTATTGATAGTCAGCTTGCTGTTAGTAGGCGGTATGCTTATACTTGTATTACGCGACACCCATGTACAGACGGCTCTCGTTCAGGTGGTGACAACCGAGTTAGGACGCGGGCTGAAAGCCCACGCTTCAGTCGGCAAGGTGGAGTACCGTTTCCCCGCACGTCTAAGGCTGAAAGAGGTCTACATGGAAGACCAGATGGGTGATACCCTACTCTATG
>CAMHEP010000051.1 GCA_946184195.1 uncultured Bacteroidales bacterium
GTAGCCTATAGCAGAGTCGAACTGCTCTTTACAGAATGAAAATCTGTCGTCCTAGCCGATAGACGAATAGGCCATGAGCGCAAAAGCGGGTGCAAAATTAGTACAAAAGTTTGAAATACGCAAATTTTTTTAGAAAAAAGTGCAAAAATATTTGATATATGCGGATTTATTCGTAATTTTGCAGTCCAAATGAAGCGATTTTACGGAATTATAGTGTGTTTAGTGTTTAGCATGAGTGTGCTTGCTCAGGCTCCGGACATGCAACAACACAGTGCAGCGACGCGTCGTCCGGATTTGCAGACGGCAGATGGTGCATTCTTCGACCCGACCCGAGTGGTCAAGACAAAGCCGGTCTACCATTTCTCGACGCAATGGCGCATAGAGGCAGGATATGTGCAGAATTATTTGCATAGCCGTAATAAGACTTTCTCGAACAATTATCTTCACGGTGGTCAAATAGGATTTCGTGTAGATTTCATGTTGCCGTATAACCTAAGTTTGCAGACGGGATTAAGTTATGCCCTGACCTACGGCAAGCGCACCCAGCGTTGGGGAACCTTGCAGGATGCGAACGACGGAACAATGAACGAATACAATCTGCTAACGACGACGGAGCACACCTTATTAATACCCGTACGCGCGTGGTACAAGGTGGACCTTCCCAAACGCTGGCGTCTGCTATTTTACGGCGGTCCTCAGCTGCAGATAGGTTTGGCGGAACCCGTCAAAGTACAATCGCACCTCAGTCCGAAGACGCAAGCATGGCTAAATAAATCGGGCATACGATACGAGGACTATGACAACTATCGCGACGGAATCTTGAACCGTGCTAACATCCAATTGGGAGTAGGAGGCGGCGTGGAATGGGACCGTTTGCGACTAACCGCCGGCTATGACTTCGGGCTGAATAATCTGGTAAAGAACCAACAGGTAGACAAACAGCATGCCTGGGAGTGGAGTTGGTTCGTGAGTTTCGGCGTACGACTCAACAACGAGAAAAAAGACAACTAAAAAAAAACAAAATAATCCTTTTTAAGGGGTGCCGCGAGGCTGAGATTATACCCTACGAACCTGGGCAGGTAATGCTGCCAAGGGATAGAACGGAGCATTCTCTATCGCAGCATACCTGATACAGACCAAGAACAAATCACGTATTGAGGTATGAAAAAAACTTTCTTTACTTTATTGGCAGCGCCGATAGCTGCCGCGATGATCCAAGCCGCACCGTCCGACACGCTGACTGTGCTGATGGACGAGTTAGACGAACTGGTAGTGAGTCGTCCCGTGATGCAAGTGACCAACAGTAAGCAGGAGCTCAAGCATGCAGAACTCAACCGTATCAACACGGGGCAGAACCTGCCGTACCTGCTGCAATCGACCCCGTCGCTGGTATCCACCTCAGACGACGGTTTGGGCGTGGGCTACACCTACTTCCGTATTCGTGGAACAGACCACACTCGTATCAACATGACCCTGAACGATGTGCCACTCAACGACGCGGAGAGTCAGACCGTATTCTGGGTTAACCTGACCGATATGGCAAGCGGCGTCAATAGTTTGCAGGTGCAACGCGGTGTCGGCACGAGTGCGAACGGCGGTAGCAGCTTCGGTGCAAGCGTCAACATACGCACGCTGGATGATATCTTCCTCAAGGAACCCAGCCCGCGTCCGGGTCCTGTCCGCGCTGAGTTGGACTTCAACGGGGGAATGTACCGCACCTTCCGCGAGATGGTTAAGGTAGACGGCTACTGGGGAGAGCGCGAAAGTAGCACCGGCGCATGGCATGCCGGCGCACGCTTCTCGAAGGTCAACTCCGACGGCTATGTAGCACGCGCCTCATCCGACCTCCTCAGTTATCAAGCCACCTTAGGTTGGGCGAGAAGAAACACCACACTGAGTCTGCTCGCCTTCGGCGGCAAGGAGCGCACGTACATGGCATGGAATGGTTTGACACGTACACAGATAGAGGAGGACAGGCGTCAGAACACAGCCGGATGGTACATGGATAATAACGACAATGAACATTTCTACGACGACCAGACTGACAACTACCAACAGCACCATGTGCATCTTAACCTCACCCACCGTTTCAACCTACACTGGTCGCTCAGCGCCACGGCACATTACACCTTCGGCACGGGCTACTACGAGCAAGTGGGACTGGACAACACGTATTGGTGCTATCTGCACGACATCGGTCAATACGGGCTCCGCAACCATTTCTACGGTGGTATCATCACGGCTAAGTATATCCACGAGAAAGTGGATGTGCAGATGGGTGTGGCACTCAATAACTACAACGGCACGCAGTACGGCAAAATGGACACACTGAGCGGTAATGGCATGCAGGATTACTATAAGGGCTATGGAGATAAACTGGACGGCAACATATACGCCAAAGCCAATTGGCACGTGCTGCATCGCGGACAAGAGAAGTTGAGTCTCTATGGCGACATACAATACCGACTGGTCGATTATCGACTGAGTGGTGATAACGAGTATACGCTTGCTGCTGTGGACGAGCACCACACCTACCACTTCTTCAACCCCAAAGCCGGACTCACCTATGACAACGGAGGTCACCGTCTATCGGCTACCTTTGCCATCGCCAATCGCGAACCTGTGCGCACCTGTTTCACCGACTGGCACGACACACAGAATAGTCCCAAGAGCGAACAACTCTTTGACTACGAATTGGGGTATAGTTACTCCTCGCAGGGAAGACTACGGAGCGGTTACACCATGCCGTGGCATATCGGGCTCAACCTATATATGATGGACTACAAGGACCAGTTTGTGCTGACGGGTGAATTGAACATGCTCAGTTACGCATTGACGAAGAACGTCGATAAATCATATCGACTGGGTGCCGAGTTTCAGTTTGGCGTTGAGTGGGCCAAGTGGTTCAGTTGGCAGGGCAACCTAACCTGGAGTAGGAACAAATGGAAAGACGGTGATACATGGCGCACCATCTCCTTCTCGCCCGACTGGATAGCCGGCAACACGTTCAGTTTCCATGCAGCGGGTTTCAACGGAGACATCCAGACACAAGTAGTAAGCGACCAATACCTCGACAACACCGCCAGCAGCGACTATCGGCTCAAAACGTACACCGTGACCAACGTGAATCTGAGTTACCTGTTACCCCTCGGACACATACGCAACTGCCCGGACATCACCATCAAATGCCAGATTAACAACCTCTTTAATTCTTTATACGAGAGTAACGGATATGTGTGGGACGACGGTACGTTTAAGACTGCGTACTACATGCCCCAGGCAGGCATCAACGTACACGCAGGGTTTGCCGTACGATGGTGATAGCTATCCACGCCACGACACCTATGCCGACAGGAATCCATCCCCATTGATAATCGGGCTCGAAGAACGATGCCCATACGCACTCTATCCATCCCAAATACACCATTACTGCAGCCAAAGCGACGATTGCCAATAGTCCTAAAAAAGCTGCAGTGATGGTTCTTAGTTTGTCTTCAGTCCTCCCCACCAGCACTATCCATCCTATCGGCAACACAAAAAGCACTGTGGGTAACAAATAGGATGACGCACCCACAAATAAAGAAAGCAGAAACGACTCTTCACTCGTGTTGGAATGATAATAGTCAATGCGCCGGATCATATAGAGACACCACGCTAATACCAACACCACGGCTATTCCCGACCAATAGGATCGATTGTTGATTGCCTCCACGTAGAGAGGAAGGATGACACATAACGCCACCGCTACCGCCCCTATTAACCAGGGGAGGTAACGATAGAGAATACGTTGTGTGTTGGGTTTGATACGCATGGGTTCAAGCGCTTATTCGATGAAACCCTTGCGTCGCAAGAGGTGTTTCGGGTCGGCTTCTTGTCCCCGGAACTCCAGATAGAGTTCGTGTGCATCACGCGTTCCTCCTTGCTCCAGCATGTGACGGAAACGCTCAGCCACCTCGCAATTGAGAATATCTCCCGTCTCCTTGAACGCAGCAAAAGCGTCAGCATCAAGCACAGCCGACCACGTGTAGGAATAATACCCTGCCTCATAGCCGGTAGTGAAGATATGATTGTAGAAGGTCGAGCGATAGCGCACGATGATTTCGGGAATCATATGCATTCGGGCAAGCGAAGCGGCCTCAAACTTATTCACATCGAAATCCAAGGTGTCTGTTATCTCATGATAGTCCATATCCAGGATAGAAGCGGATAAGAGCTCCGTTTCCACAAAGCCCTGGTTGAACTTAGCAGCGGCATTGATTTTCTCAATCATCTCGTCAGGGATGAGTTCGCCTGTTTGATAGTGAAAAGCGTACGTTTTCAGTATCTCGGGTTCGTAGCAGTAGTTCTCCATGAACTGAGACGGCAATTCCACGAAATCACGCGGTGTATTCGTTCCGCTGAGCGATTTATAGGTAGCCTTCGACAGCAGTCCGTGCAAAGCGTGTCCGAACTCGTGGAAGAGTGTCTCCACATCGTCCATTGACAGCAAAGAAGGATTGTCCTTGGTGGGTTTATTGAAATTACCTACGTTGATGATAACAGGACGATGGTCAATACCCTTAGCGTCCACATATTGTGAGCAGATATTGTTCATCCATGCCCCGGGACGTTTACCGGCACGAGGGAAATAGTCGGTATAGAGCACACCTACCAAGTCGCCATTCACATCCGTCACCTTGAAGACTTCTACATCTTGATTATAGATAGGCATACCCTCTATCTTCTCAAAGTTGATTCCATAGAGGTTGTGTGCCAAAAGGAAAGCCCCTTGGCGTACATTGGAGAGCTCGAAATAGGGTTTAATTTCCTCCTCATCCAGATCATATTTCTCGCGACGCAGTTTCTCGGCATAGTACCACCAATCCCAAGGTTGCAGTTTCTCCCCCGGAAGGTCTTTGTCCATCATTTCTTGGAGCGCTGCCGCTTCTCTTTTAGCTGCCGCGAGACTGGGTTCCCACACCGATTGCAGGAAGGCATCCACGGTCTTGGCGTCCTTAGCCATACAATCGCTCAAGATATAATCAGCCGGGCAGTCATAGCCAAAGAGATGAGCTTTCTCAACGCGGAGATGCATAGTCTTGTTAATTACAGCCTTATTATCATACTCATTGTCGTGGTTACAACGTGTTGTATATGCCATGAGTAGTTCCCGACGCAAGTTGCGGTTTTTGCAGTACTGCAACACCGGGGTGAAACTGGTGCGTTTTGGTGAGAAGAGCCAAGCGTCAGGTCGTCCTGCAGCCACCGCTTCCTCCTTAGCGGCAATCTTAGCACTCTCGGGAAGTCCTTCCAGCTCTGTTTCGTCAGTAATGAAGAGTTGGTACGCGTTGGTCTCTGCCACCACGTTCTGACCGAACTTCAGGCTCAGCAGTCCCAATTCCTGATTGATTTGTTTGAGCCGCTCTTTCTTGTCAGCCGGCAAATTAGCACCATGGTCGGCAAATGACTTATATGTCTCCTCCACCAGGCGCAACTGCTCCGGCGTGAGCGAGAGGTTAGAACGATTGTCGTACACGGCTTTGACACGGCGGAAGAGTTCTTCATTGAGAATAACACCATCCTCGAAATCGCTCAGGAGCGGGCTCACCTCGTTAGCAATAGCATCCATCTCGTCGTTGCCATCTGCCTCCAGCACGTTGAAGAAGGCGGACGAGACCTTATCGAGCAGCATACCACTGCGGTCCAATGCCTCAATGGTATTGGCGAAGGTGGGGAGCTCGGAGTTATTGACGATAGCATCTATCTCTGCCTGATTAAGACGAATAGCCTCCTTGAAAGCAGGAAGATAGTGCTCATTTTTGATTTGGTCGAACGCCGGCACACCAAAGGGTGTCTGAACGTCACTCAATAGCGGGTTTTGTTTGTCACAAGCCATAAGCGTACACATAGCAAGGCTCAGGATAAAGAGTTTTGTTTTCATATAATTTATTGTATCTTAACGTTTTTCTTGAGGCTGGAAGAAATGATTTGCCTTAACTCTGCCGAATGTGTATCCACATCGCGATGGAAGAGCGGACGGAAGTCCTTGGCGAAACGGCACTTGGCAGGCCTAATCTTCAGGTCATCCAAGTTACCCTTGACATCCACTCCGATGTAAAGCGGTTTGAGCAGTGAAGCATGGTAATCAAAATTCATATCCAGATAGTGATTGCCTCCCACGGCTACCATATAATTATCCATCGTCACACAGAACGGATAGACGGTCACCTCGTCCTTATAGAGGGCTATCTGAGCAGATATACTATCAATCTTATTCTCCGTCTTCTTCTTGAACATCAATATCTTTGCCATCGTCGAGAAGGTTTCATTATCCAGCACCTTCAGATCTTTGCCCTCGATGGAGCAAGCTCCCCGCAGGGTGGAATATTTAATGTCGTAATGACTATTGACATAGGTCTCGGCAGCTATATGGAATTGTGCAGCTCCACGGAACTCCTTAAGCATAGGCACCAAAGTATCCAGTTGAGGAATCATCCCGATAAGTTGCTGCAGGTCAATGTCTACCATATGGTAGTCCAGTCCCACGTAGATATGGTTCTTGCGTGGAGTGCGGTACATTGCCGTGAGTTGCAGTTTAGCCGCTTCGCAGATGAATCCCATCTCCTCCAATATGAGTTTGCCGTCCTTCACATAGAGTTGTCCCCCCAGATTCTTGAGGTGTTGGTCGAATACATCTGCCCGCTTCACCACAGTCTTAAGAGCCAAGTCTACACGTTCCGGCACCATGAAGGGTTCGTTTTCGGTAGTCTCCGTGGCGGATGTCTTATCCTCCGCCACTGTCGTGGTGTCCGTGGCACTATTCAATCTGTTGACAAGTGCTAACATCTCGTTCACATCCGTATAGTCGGAGGTAAATCGCAAAGTTCCCTGCAACGTATCCTGATGGCGTAACCATTTACCCATATTCTTCACCTCACCGGCAAGCGAGAAATCTGACCTACCCAGCACGATACGACTGGTGTCGATGGTGAAGTCACGGTTCGAATAGTTAAACTTTATCTGCGGTACTTCCACAGGTGTTCCTAATGCTGCCAAGTCAGCATGTCCTTGTTTGAGGTCAAAGTGCAGACGCGGATTCCACTTGAGGAGTAAATTATCGGCTTTCTTATTGTACCGTGATGCTGCCTCTATACTTAGGGCACCGGTGTTCACCTTTATAGATTCTCCCATCCGCGCGTTCATATCATCAGCAGAGAAGTTGACCATCAGCCGCGGCATGGTCTTATCACGTTTGGTAGCCGCCAACGAAGCTTTACCTTGTGCATGGGTGGTTTGCGCATGGATAGTGTCCATATCTGCGACCAAGCTGCCTAAAGCGAACTCGGCATCCAGTGTCGGTATAGCCGTGGTGTCCTTGGTATTCATCTCCGCAGAGGCACATATTCGCACGTTCTGCATATCTGCCAGAAGGGGCATCCCTTTCATGTCTGCATGCAGACGGTCTGCCTCTAACTGACAATCTGCACTCAGGATATTCTTGTCCATGCTCTTGCGTTCCACTTTGGGCGCTGTGAACGTCAATCGCAGGTGGTCTGCATCTGCCAGAATAGAGTCCTCGTATTGAACAGCAAAGTCACGGATAGCCAAGTCACCTTGTAGTTGTATCTTATTCAGATTCATCGCCGTCACATCATCGAGACGAGTCTTCACCTTCATCGTTCCTTTCATCTGCCCTTTCACCCACGAGGTGCCTTTATCACTCGCCAACCAATAGTCAGCATCCGGCATATGGACATTCATCTGCGCATTAAGAAGGCACATCGGATTGGCGAGGGCAAATTCCTTACCGCCTTTCAGGATATCTGTCACCTTACCGCTGAGCGTAATATCCGTCTTTCCGGTACGGACATACAGACGTTTGAGGTCGGCAGTGGTCTGTGTTTTGACGTTGAGGTCGACATGCGCCATCAGGTCAGCATCCACGGCGTCGAAATAATAAGGCAGCACTTTTTTATCATAGTGTCCTTGTCCGTTTCTTAGCCATATCTCAGCATCCACAACAGGCATTGTCAACGAGTCATATCGTCCCATAGCATGAACCTGCATCTGCACATCACCATCCGCCACTATCTCTTTAGGAACCATGCGGCTATATTGCTCGGGCAACAAAGCCATCAGGGAGGATAGATGCCACTCGTTGGTTGTCACTGTCACATCGCAGTCGTATTGCACAGCGGTCCACGACTCAAGTGCCGTCACCACACCATCTACAGTCAATGCGAACTCATTGACAGCCATATCGGCTCTTTCTATGCGAACACGCCGCTCTTCCTTATTTTCCACACGTACAGGCAGACTCAAATGCATCGCCACGCCATCGGCATAACGTATCTCCCCCATCGTAGCAGACACGTGCTCAACATCTACCTCCAACCGTGCACCGTCACGCAGTGCTGCCAATCGTACCTGAGTGCCTTGCAGCGCAGCATCTATGCTATCACGTTCATCCTTGAGACGTACCGCATTCGCCCTAATCTGCATATCCTCATCCCAACGCAGTGACTTCAGTTGCCACTGTGAGGGAGTGGTATCTGTCTCCGTGGTGTCGACAGAAAGACGGAGGATATCAAAATTAGTCGCTCCATCTGCTGCTATATAAAGATTCGCTTCCGCATCACTAAGTGTGAAACGACGTATCACCACGTCGCCATCCAATGCCTTCATCACATCCACGCTGACGATTAGTTCGGGCACAGCTAACAGCGTGTCAGAAGGGGCACCATCGACAGGATTGATGATATATAGTCCCTTGATGGCCAAACCGAAATTGGGGAAGGTACGAACAAAAGTCAGGTTCACCTCCTCCAACTCATGCGGGCAGGTCAATAGCGAATCAGCCACACGGTTCACGATGGGCGTTAACCGCTTGGGGGTGAATACCACGTACATGGCGATACACACCACCAACACAACCATCGTCAGCAGACCACCTAAAGTAGCACCTACTATCTTGAGTGTGCGTTTCATCGTCAACTAACGTATTTTAGTGAATGTTTTAGTTTGTTTGCGCCGGGCATTATAGAAAGTCAGCGTCTCGTCAGTCAGTACCGATATCTCACAATCGACAGCTGCCTCTGCCTCCGATATAGAGAGTTGGGCAACAATGGTGATATAGTCAGAACCTTTTTTCCAACGGAACCAACCGTTTCCGTGGTAATCTTCGCCATCCAAGTCGCTCTCCACGGTTCCTTCGCCTTCATTCCACTCCTTACCCCACGCGTAACCGTCACCGGCGTTCTCGTCGTAGAAAACCATATACTCCTGTCCGCTTTGCCATCTGCCAATCAGTTGCTCACGTGTACCGATGTCTTTCTTCTTACATCCTGTCAGCGCTGCAACAACAACGATGAGCAAAATAACAATTTTTGTCAACTGTTTCATAGTCTTTATGCTTTTTGTATAGTAATTCCTAATGTATATCCGTCCATCTCAAGAACATCAGTTCCTTCTATTTTATCTACCATCTCCAGCGATGTAGCCAACACTTGCGATGATATATATTCGCCGAAATGCTCCACGGCTTTCTCTATCTCTTGCCGACGCTCCAGACGTATGCAGATGCGGTCCGTGATATCCAGTCCTGACGACTTACGTAGGTTCTGGATGCGGTTGATGAGTTCGCGTGCAATACCCTCTTCAATCAGTTCGTCCGTCAGTTCGATGTCAAGGGCTATAGTCAGGATACCGTTGTTGGCTACCAGCCATCCCGGCATGTCTTCCGTCAAAATTTCCACATCCTCTTCTATCAATTGATAATTGA
>CAMHEP010000052.1 GCA_946184195.1 uncultured Bacteroidales bacterium
CAGAAACGTCTCCGTATGTCGCGATCGTCGCCGAGATAGATGAAACGCTCGAGGCGTTGCGGCAGGGAGTAATGATCGTAGTTGAGGTAGGTATCGTCAATGAGCAAAGCGTCAAACTCGTAGTCCTTCTCAAAACTACCCACTTTACCAAAGAACGAGCCTCCCCCCTTCGTTGCCAGATAGAAAGCCTCACTCATTGTGAGCGATTTCATTGTCCCCTTTGATTCGGCATATCGCAGTTTGCTGACTTGTATAGCGTACTGTATCACGCGTAACATGGACATATAATGTCCTGCTGACACATCGGTGCCGAGAGCCACGGGTATACCTTCTTCCATAAACCGTCGTATAGGAGCCATACCGCTGGCGAGGTTACTGTTGCTGGTGGGGCAATGAACGACGAATACACCGTTCCTACGCATCAGTTCCAGTTCTTCACCGTCGGTATAGCAACAGTGAGCCATCAAGGTAGGTTGTTGTCCGAACAGGCCATAACGATAGTAGGCGTCGCCGTAGCAGGTGCTGTCCGGTTCCAACTGTTTCACCCAATCTATCTCCGAACGATTCTCACTCAGGTGTGACTGTACTGCGAGATTCTTCTCTGCGGCATAAGTGCCCAAGGCTTGCAGCATATCGTCGGAACACGAAGGTACAAAACGCGGTGTGACAATAGGGCGTACGCGTCCGTTGTCGCCGTATTGCTCCAGATGTACGCGCAGCGCCTCCATCCCATCAATCAAATCCTGCGTGGTGTTGCTCAGGTTTTCCGGACTGTTCCTGTTCATTCCCACCATCCCGATATATGCGCCCATACCGGCGGAAACAAACAAGTCCGCCAATATACGTGTAGCCTCCGGGTGTATGGTTGCAAAGACGGCACTGCGCATCGTTCCTTGCATCCATAGTTCGTGGACAAAACGCCGATAGATACGTTCTGCATAAACAGGGTCTGCAAACTTGGCTTCCTCCGGGAACGTGTATGTATTGAGCCACGGCAGTAACTCAAGGTCCAAAGCCAATCCCAAGTTTCGATACTGCGGGGCATGAACATGCAGGTCATTGAAGGCAGGTATAAGCAGTTTATCTCCGCAATCCACCACCTCATGCCATGTGGCATCTTTGGGTCGTTCGGTGTATACTCCTTCCACTCGTCCATCCGAGTGGACAGCTACATAACCACGCTCTATAACCCGCAACTCATTGGGGGTCGGGGTAAAGAGGATATTTGCTCTATATGCTTTCATATCATTTACCATTTAGTCATTTACCATTTGGTCATTTACCATTTACCATTTACCATTTACCATTTACCATTTGGTCATTATTTATAGGCATTACGTTTTCTGAATCGTCGGCGTTCGTTCGAGTCGTCATTCTTTCCCTTGCGGAAAAAGATACGCAGAACAAAATAATTGATTATGCCTGCCATGAAAATGCTCGGGAATCCGGCATGTGCTGCCTGCATGCCCAAGCGGATGAGCAGATGCAGGAAGACGAACTGACAGATCAGGTTCAGTCCCCTGGCGAAGAGGAATCCGCCGGCATTGGCTATATTGGGTTTACTGCCAAAGGTATACCAAGCCGAGACGAAATAATTTATCACCATCTCAATGACGAAACCGATAGTGAAAGCTGCTGCTATGACCCACCCCACCTCGTCGAAGAGCGCAGTGAGTCCCCACAGGGAAAGACGGTATATCCCGTCCTGGAGGAACATGCCGGTTGTTCCGACTATCACAAAGCGCACTGCACTACGATAGGCTGCCGGTAGTCTGTCACTTGGTAAACGCATTAGAGATAAATATATAAATTACGATTTACGAATTATGACTAATTACGAATTAAGAATTACGAATTGATACTTACGCCATTACTTCAGTGCACCGGTCATCTCCTCCATAGCGGCAGTCAGTCCGTTGACGTCACGTCCTCCGGCAGTAGCCATCCAGGGCTGTCCGCCTCCACCGCCTTGTATATGCTTAGCGGCGGCTTTGATGATTGCTCCTGCATTCATACCTCCGTCAACCAAGGCTTGGCTGAGGAAGATACTAATCATCGGTTTTCCCTGCCATGACGTGGCTCCCACCAAGGCGAACTTGACATCGCTGAATCTGCCTCGTAGGAGCGGCAAGGCGGCCCGTATCATCTCGGGCTGCACCTCTCCGTCCAGACGGACAAGTTTCTTGTCTCCAAGTTCCACGGCGTGGCTAACCAGTTGGTCGGCAAACAGTTGTGCTTTCTCCTGCATGAAGGTCTCTATGTCCTTCTTGAGTCCGGCATTCTCCTCTATGGAGCGTTTGATAGCAGCCATCAGGTCGGGTGCGTTGTTCATCAGGGAGCGCACCTCGGTGAGCATATCCAGTTGTTTGTAGTACAGTTCGTCTGCTTTGTCAGCCGTAACCGCCTCGATACGTCTGACGCCAGCGGCGACACTTGTCTCCATGATGATTCGTATGCTACCTATGTGTCCTGTGCTGCTGACGTGGCAACCGCCGCAAAGTTCAATAGAGGGACCATATTGGATAACACGCACATCATCCCCGTATTTCTCTCCAAAGAGCGCCATCGCTCCCATCTTCTTCGCCTCGGCGATGGGTGTATGCCGACTCTCATGGAGGGTTATGTCCTCACGCACCATCTTATTGGCAAGCGTCTCCACTTGCCTTAACTCTTCGTTGGTTACTTTGCGGAAATGACTGAAGTCGAAGCGCAGACTGTCGGGAGTGACGAGACTCCCCTTTTGCTCGACATGTTCGCCGAGCACCTGACGGAGAGCGTAGTGTATGAGGTGCGTTGCGGAGTGGTTGCAGGCGATAGCCTGCCTCCGTTCGGCATCCACGGTAGCAGTAAAGGTAGCCTTCATGTCGGTCGGCAGTTCGGTCATGATATGCACGGGCAAGCCGTTCTCACGCTTGGTGTCAACGACTTTGAATTCCTTGGTACTTTGTCCTTTGTCACTTAGTACCTTGAGGCATCCGGTGTCGCCTACCTCGCCACCCATTTCGGCGTAGAAAGGAGTGCGACTGAGCACGACCTGATAGAAGTCTTTTCCCTTCTGGCTGACCTTTCGGTAGCGCAGCACTTCGGTCGGGCAAGTGAGTTGGTCATAGCCGACGAACTCAGTCTCAGCATCGCGTAGGACAGTCCAGTCTCCGAGGTCCTGTTTGTTGGCGCTCCGTCCCATCTCTTTCTGGTGTTCGAGGGCACGGTTATACTCCTCTTCGTTGGTATGCATACCGTTCTCTCGTAGAATGAGTTCGGTAAGGTCGAGAGGGAAACCGTATGTATCCTTCAGCGTGAAGACATCCACTCCCGCTACCTCGTCTTTTCCGTTTTTCTTAGCGTCAGCAATCAGTTTATCAAGCAGTCCGATACCTTTGTCCAAGGTACGTAGGAAAGCCTCTTCCTCGGCCTTGATGACGGGAACTATCTGTGCTTGTTGAGCCACCAGTTCGGGGTAAGCGTCGCCCATATCGTCAATGAGTTGCGGCACCAGTTTATAGAGGAACGCCTCTTTCTGAGCGAGGAAGGTGTATCCATAGCGCACGGCGCGTCGAAGGATACGTCGTATGACGTAGCCAGCTTTCTCGTTGCCGGGCAGTTGTCCGTCGGTGATAGCGAAGGCGATGGTGCGGATATGATCGGCAATAACGCGCATGGCGACATCTGTTTCTTCGCTCTCCCCATAATGTGTCCCGGTGAGTTCACCTATCCGGTTGAGCATCGGTTGGAAGACATCTGTATCGTAGTTGGACTGCTTGCCTTGTATAGTACGAACGAGTCGTTCGAATCCCATACCTGTGTCAATCACTTTCTTTTGGAGGGGTTCGAGTGAACCATCCGCCTTGCGGTTGAACTGCATGAAGACGATATTCCAAATCTCGATGACTTGCGGGTGGTCTTTGTTGACCATG
Organism: uncultured Bacteroidales bacterium; assembly: GCA_946184195.1. Classification (GTDB taxonomy): domain Bacteria; phylum Bacteroidota; class Bacteroidia; order Bacteroidales; family Paludibacteraceae; genus Colicola. The sequence goes on from CAMHEP010000052.1 coordinate 3,915, forward strand.
TCTCGTCCGGGTACTTGTGCTTTCTCCTCTTCGCTACGGCTGTCGACATGTATCTCGGAGCAAGGTCCGCAGGGTCCCGTATCGCCCATTTCCCAGAAGTTATCGTGTTTGTTGCCATTGATGATATGGTCAGCAGGCAGATGTTTGCGCCAGATGGAAGCCGCCTCATCGTCGCGACCGAGTCCCTCATCGGGTGAGCCTTCAAAGACGGTAGCATAGAGGTTGTTGGGGTCGATATGCAGAACGTCCACGATATATTCCCATGCAAAGTCAATGGCCTCTTTCTTAAAGTAGTCACCGAAGGACCAGTTTCCCAGCATCTCGAACATGGTGTGGTGGTAAGTGTCGTGTCCCACTTCCTCGAGGTCGTTATGTTTCCCGCTGACGCGCAGACACTTCTGACTGTCGGCAACGCGTGGATATTTGATAGGGTCATTACCGAGGATGATACCCTTCCATGGGTTCATCCCGGCATTAGTAAACATGAGTGTGGGGTCATCCTTGATTACCATCGGAGCGCTTGGGACGACTTGATGTCCCTTGCTTGCCATAAAGTCCAAAAAGGACTGTCTAATCTCTTTACTTGTCATTATATATGGTTGCTTGGCGGCAGCGCCGCAATTTATGATTATAGTTCCTCTTTGGGGACGAAGAATTTCCCTTGTGGACGGTCGTTCTTCTCTACTCGTTCGGGTATGACGAGCGGGTCTCTATTGATTTCGGCGGTGATGTCTCTATTGCGTAGGATATCCACGGCAGTGAAGAGAGCGTGCGCAAAACTCTGTGCATCGGCACTGTTCTTCCCGGCTCGGTCGTATGCAGTGCCATGATCAGGAGAGGTTCGTACGACAGGTAGGCCTGCGGTATAGTTGACGCCGCTCATGTCGAGTGTCTTGAAGGGTATGAGTCCTTGGTCGTGATACATAGCGAGCACGGCATCGTAGTGGACATACTCGCCGGCGCCGAAGAATCCGTCAGCGCTGTATGGTCCGAAGGCGAGTATACCGTCATCGTTGGCCCGTCGTATAGCGGGTTTGATGATTTCCTGTTCCTCGACGCCGACGAGTCCGTGGTCACCGGCATGCGGGTTGAGCGCCAAGACGGCTATACGTGGTTTACGGACGAGGAAGTCGTTGATGAGAGAAAGGTTGAGTGTAGTGAGTTTGCTCAGTATGCGTTCCTCAGTGATAGCCTGCGGGACCTTGGCTATGGGTGTATGGTTGCACACGAGAGCGACTCTCATGACGTCGGAGACCATCATCATGAGCGCCTCACCGGAAGGAGATCCGAATTGGTCGTTGAGGTACTCGGTATGCCCTGTGAAGCGGAAGGTGTCGCTCTGAATGTTCTCCTTGTTGATAGGCGCGGTGACGAGTGCTTGGCACAGTCCGTCCTTGATATCGCGGCATGCGCGTTCCAAGGCGGCGAGTGATGCGGCGCCCGCCTCGTGTGTCACCTCTCCGAAGCAGACAGGTGTGTCGTCGGCGTAGCAGTTGATGATACTGAGTTTGCCGTCCTTGGCGTCGGCAGCGTTCTTGATGAGTTCAAACGTTGTGTTTCTGAGTTCGTTGTCGAGCCGAGCCATGTGCTGTTTGAGCACTTTGAGATTGCCGTAGACGACAGGTCGGCATACCTCCACTATATGCGGATGAGCGAGCGTCTTGATGATGACCTCGTACCCGACGCCGTTAATATCTCCGGCCGTTATTGCTATGGTGGGTTTCATGTCCAATGTATTTTATCGTATGATAGTTTGTCAATGTCGTAGTCTTTGCGCTGCTCGTCCTTGTATCCGAGAGAGAGGACACAGAGGATGGTGAGTTGTTGGGGGACCTGGGCTATGTCTCTAACCAAGCGGTCGCTACTCTCTCGGGAGTATATCTGGCACCAGCATCCACCGAGTCCGAGGTCTTCGGCAGCGAGCAGCATATTGTGTGCAGCTATGGCACCGTCACACTGCCAGACGTCTGTTTTGTCGGCCTCGAGCGCGACGACGATGGCTGCTTGTGCCGTGTCGAACATCTGACTGCCGTAGGTGCGGCAAGCAGTGAGTTGCCGTATCTTGTCGGTGTCGGTGAGGACAAAGAAGTGCCAAGGGTTGATGCGTTTACCGGATGGGGACATGAGCCCGCAACGAAGGATGGTGTCCAACTTATCTCGTTCGACGCATTGGTCCTTGTATCTACGTATTGAGCGCCTATGTCGGCAAAGCTGTTCGAAAGAATCCATGATAGTAAAGTGCTTGGCGGCAGCGCCGCAAATTGTTTGCAAAAGTACGACAAAAAATCCGAATATGCAAGATTTAGGCTGCAAAAACTACGAAATGCTTGCATTTAGGTAGGTTTATGCGGTCTAAAGATTGTTGTTCGCAGGATAGTGCGAACGTATATTCGGGGGAATTGACGCAGTCAAGGCGGCGTCCGAAATACGCATAGAGGATAACCGCATTGCCTTTTGTCAGAACTCACGCAGGATGTGTAGAGAGAAGGCTTCGGCGTCTTGAGCGAGAACGGTTTTGTATTTCCCGTCGGGTGTGCGTGCCACGACGACGCGCGCGCCCATCGCCTTAGCCATGTCTGCTTCTTGCCCGGAGAGAATACGCAGTTCTTTCCGATGCTCCGGCATATCCCAGTTACGTTCTTTGAGCCACCAATAAGGGTTTCTGCCTTTGCGGTGGTTTGGGGCGTTAGTGATAGCGAGTTGCTGTTCCTCGGGTGTCAGTAAGTCAAAGATCTTCTTGCAAGCGATGCGTTCGTTATTCCAATTTTCGCCGCTTGCGGCATAATGATTCCAAAACAAAGAGAAAGTGGTGGTGGTGTCGGTGGTGGTGTCGCGTGCGCAAGTACGCGTTATATCACCACCACCCTTTTCTTTTAATATATTTATTTTCTTTTGGTACTTTTCTTTTGGAATTTGTTGCATTTTGCAACGAAAGTGTTGCATTTTGCAACGACAGAGCGCCGTTTTCGCCACGTACCACGATACCTTTTTCTATGAGTTTAGCGACGACGCGGCACGCCGTACTCTTGTCACCGCACATACTTTCTTCAGCGAGTTTGGTCATGGAGCCGGTAAAGGGTTGTTTGCGAGTTAAGCAGCACAGGGCGCAGTAGACCCACGCCTCTGCGCCGCTTAAACCTAATCGCCGTGCATCGTCGGTATGTGCGACAAGGTATTTCATGCGATGATACCTCGTTTTCTCATGATAGCAAGCTGTTCGGGCGTATGCGGGTGCCGATCAAAGAACCGGCAATAATTAGCCTTAGCATTCTTGCTCCTTGTTTGCCCGGTAGCGGAGCAGTAGAGACAAACGTTATCGTTCGGGAAACGCGATTGGGCATGCATCTGGTCGGGAGTGATATAGCGACTTTTCCGGCAATGGTAGCAGTAAGTATGTTCGTCAATAGTCATAAAAAAGCGTAAAAAAAGGTTAGTTATCCATCGCGTGCGTATGCGTGACGTCCCCGTGACGTGCCCGTGACGTCCCCGAAAAGAAGGAGTCGGCGCGGGCAGCGGATTCAGAACATATGGACGAGGACCAACTGAACTTCCGCAACCAGACGAAGTACACCACGTTCTTCGGTTACCTCTTCCACCTCGAGTGGGAGAATTACCAAGGGTAATGAAAAAAAGCGTCCGGGAGGGCGCTTTTTTTTAAGTGACAAAGTGACGAAGTACCAAGGGACTAAGGACCAAGGACAAAGTACCAAGTACGAAGTAAAAAAGAAGCGTCCGTGAGGGCGCTTTTTTTTAGTACTTTGTCACTTTTCCTATTGGTTGGTCGAGAAGGTGTATGCTGTTGTGTTCGGCAATGTTACGCGCGACCCGGTGGGGTTCGTCCCAGTCGTGAGGAGCCAAGGCGAACTTATCGTGGTGTACGGTGAAGACCTGCTTAGGTTGCAGGTCTGAGATAGCTTTTTCAAGGTCAGCAGGACGCATATGTATATATGCCCAGTTGTCGTTGTACTGACCGTTTTCCATCATAGCGAGGTCTACGTGTCCGTAAGTCTTCCTTATATACAGGAATCGTTCGTCGTAGCCTCCGTCACCGCCTAAGTATACCTGCTTGCCGTCGGCTTGTACGAGATAAGACGCCCATAGCGTCTGATTGCGCCGGAAGAGTCGGTTGGAGAAGTGCCGCGTAGGCAGACAGATGAAGGTGATGTTGCCGTCACTATAGGTGTCGTGCCAGTCGGTCTCGGTAATGATGTCAGGTGAGTAGTGCCAATACTCCAAATATTCCGCTACCCCGAGCGGGCAGATGACATGCTTGACCTTATGCCGCATCTTGCGTAAGGTAGCGTAGTCGAGATGGTCCCAGTGCTCGTGGGTGATGACGAGGTAGTCGATATCGGGCATGTCGTCGGCGTGGTAGATATCCGTGCCCGGGAATGGACGCATCATCAACGTAACGGGAAATTCCAAGTCGAGCACAGGGTCGACGAGTATGCGTTTGCCGCCAATATGCAAGAGGTAGGACGAGTGGCCGAACCACACGACGAGGTCGGTGTCAGGAGAGAGCGCATGGAGGTCGGTCTTGACGGCGGGCAAAGGTGCTAAAGGCACACGTTCCACCTTACCCTGTCTGCCGGAGAGCATACGCCATAAGGTAGGCAGGACGGCGTTCTTACTGCCGGTGAATTGGGGAGTTGGTATTTGGTTTTGGAACTGCCCGTCACGGTAGTTCGGTGAGGCGAGTATGCGTGCCTGTCGTTCGGCGTTGGGACGTCGACCAAAGGCGGGATGGATAAGCAGTATGAGCGCCACTGCTGCCGGCACAGACAGCAAAAGCAGAATGGTCAATAGTATCATAGTTTTGTTTTTCGTAAATCCTTTGTACATAGTACTTTATCCCTTGGTACTTAAACAATGATTTGTTCAAAGGTATTGACTTTGTGTCGGTCGTATGGGGCGCTGACTTTGATATAATTCTCGGTGAAGCCGTACATGAGGGTATTTCCGTCCTTATCGGTTGTTCGTTTGGACTCCCAGAGTACGGTAGCGGTCTTGCCGTGATGCGCGGCATAGAAGGCACGTATTTTCTCGTCACTCAGAGCATGGAGTATCTTACTGCGTCGTTCCCGTTCGGGCTGAGGGACGATCTCTAAGTCCATATCGAGCATGCGTGTGTTAGTCCTTTCGGAATAGGTGAACACATGGAGTTGGCTGACCTCGAGGGATTGAACGAAAGAGAGATAGTCCTCCCATCGCCGGGTTGTCTCACCGCGTACGCCAACCATACAGTCCACACCGATGAAAGCATTAGGCATGACGCGATGTATATGCTCCACCCTCTCGCGGAAGAGTTGTCGGTTATATCGTCGGTGCATGATACGGAGCACGTCATCACTACCGGACTGGAGAGGTATATGGAAATGGGGAGCGAAATGTCGGCTATGTGCTACAAAATCGATGACCTCATCGCTTAGCAGGTTAGGTTCGCAGCTGCTGATACGAATACGATAGTCGATGTCGGCGACATGGTCCAAGGCACGTATGAGGTCGATAAAAGTCTCGCCGGTAGACCGTCCGAAGTCGCCTATGTTGACGCCGGTGAGGATAATCTCCTTGGCTCCTTCAAGCAACGCCTCGCGCGCTTCAGCCACGAGAGAACGAATCTCGGGGTTGCGACTCCTGCCCCGAGCGAAAGGTATGGTGCAATAGGTACAGAAATAGTCACAGCCGTCCTGCACCTTGAGGAAACAGCGTGTACGGTCTCCCATGGAGAAAGCGTGTCGGAACTCCTTAAGGGGTTTCTGCACCACATGGTCGACCTCCACCATATCGGCAATCTCCTTAGGTT
>CAMHEP010000053.1 GCA_946184195.1 uncultured Bacteroidales bacterium
GACCGGCCGGACCTCATTCCCGAGGACAAAGTCCAAGAACTTGAGATAGAGGACGATGCCATCCGCGTCAAAGTGGACGGACTCGGACAGAAAATCACCATCCGTATCATCGACCGCGCTGAGAACGACTTCCTGAAGTTCGGACTCGACAATATGCCGCTGGAGATGAACTTTTGGATCCAAATGAAACCTGCCACGGACAGCGGGACCAAATTACGTCTCACCCTACATGCCGATATCCCGATGATGTTCAAGATGATGCTGGACAAACGCATCCAGGATGGCATCAATCAGGCGGCACAAATGTTATCGCAATTCCCTTATTCACAATGGTTATGAAAACGCCCCATATACATCGGGAAGGACGGAACATCATTTTGGTTTCGTGTCTTCTTTTGTTCGCACTCAACGTGGTCATCTATCTTTTTGTTCAGCCTCATTGGGTGTTTGCCATCACGGTCATTCTCACCGCTATGCTCCTGTGCTTTGTCACCTATTTCTTCCGTAGCCCGCTACGTGTTCTCGAAGTGAATGACCCCAATTTCGTCATCGCTCCGGCTGACGGACGCGTCGTAGTCATAGAGCCCGTGATGGAGAATGAATATTTCCACAAAGAATGCCTGCAAGTCAGTATCTTCATGTCGCCTTTCAACGTACATGCCAACTGGTATCCTGTCGAAGGTAAGATTCTGGTGAGCGAACATACCAAGGGACATCATCGCGGTGCTTGGCTGCCTAAGTCTTCTACCGAGAATGAGCGTTCACTCGTCGTCATAGAGACGCCTTCCGGCACACAAGTAGCGGTACGCCAAGTGGCCGGAGCCATGGCACGACGTATTGTCACCTATGCCAAGGTCGGCTCACCGGCGCAGCGTAACCACCATATGGGATTCATCAAACTGGGTTCTCGTGTCGACCTCTACCTCCCTATTGATACCGAGATGGATGTCGAAGTAGGTGATTCCGTACGTGGCAACGAGACTATCATGGGACGACTCCCTGATGTAATGGAAGCATAAGTAACCTTAAATATTTACGAACATGGACAAGTTTCAAGAATTATTTGCGCAATATCCGTTTGCGCTGACAGAAGAACAAGTAAAAGCCGAAACTGCTAAAATCATCAAAGAGCATTTCGACGAGAACAATAACCGCGAAGTATGGATGGAATGTCTCCACCAAATCGACCTCACCACCCTCTCCGGTGATGACACCATCGAGAAAGTGGAAGGTATGGCACACCATGTCAACGAGTTTAGCAAACACTTCCCTGGCATACCCAACGTAGCCGCCATCTGCGTTTATCCCGCTATGGCAGAATATGTGCGCAAGGCGCTGACCGAGAAAATCGGTATCGCTTGTGTCAGCGGTGGTTTCCCCGCTTCACAGACTTTCCTCGAGGTCAAAGTGGCAGAGACGGCTATGGCTCTCAAAGCCGGTGCTACCGAGATTGACATCGTACTCTCTGTAGGCAAATTCCTCGAGGGACGCTACCAAGAGTGCTTCGACGAGATTGCCGAACTCAAAGCCGTGTGCGGACAACATCACCTCAAGGTCATCCTCGAGACAGGACTGCTCAAAACGCCCGAGAATATCTGGAAGGCATCCATCCTTTCCATGGCTGCCGGAGCGGATTTCATCAAGACTTCAACGGGTAAGATTGCTGTCAACGCTACCCCCGAGGCCACCTATGTCATGTGCCAGGCTATCAAGGCTTGGAAACAAATCACCGGCAACAAAGTGTGCTATAAACCTGCCGGTGGGGTCAGCACGACCGAAGAGGCTGTACAGCACTTCACCCTCGTCAAAGAGATTCTGGGTGGTGAATGGCTGAATAACGAGTCCTTCCGTTTTGGTGCCAGCCGTCTCGCCAATAACCTGCTGACCTCTATCATGGGTCAGGAGATTAAATATTTCTAATGTAATCATCGTTTGACCTTATGGGAAATAAGAACAAGATTCTTTCTAAACGATTCTTTTCGGACAATGTAGCGGAGCTGGTTATCGAAGCTCCGCTCATTGCACGTAGTCGCCGTGCCGGTCATTTCGTCATTGTCCGTGTGGACGAACACTCCGAGCGTATGCCGCTCACCATCGCCGATGCCGATGCCGAACAGGGAACTATCACACTCGTCGTACAACGTATCGGCGTCTCCTCCGCCAAACTCGCTGGCCTGAATGCCGGCGATTGCCTCTACGACCTTGTTGGTCCGCTCGGTAAAGCTACCGACATACAACTCTTCGGTACCGTGGTATGCGCCTGCGGTGGTGTGGGAGCTGCACCGATGCTGCCCATCGCCCAGGCACTCAAACGTGCCGGCAACCGAGTCATCACCGTACTCGCAGCACGCAACAAAGACCTCATCATCTTGCATGACCAACTCGCTGCATGCTCCGACGAAGTCATCGTCATGACCGACGACGGCTCCATGGGCGAGAAGGGACTGGTCACCGCCGGCGTCGAGAAGATCATACTGCGCGAGAAGGTAGATAAGTGTATCACCATCGGTCCGGCTATCATGATGAAGTTTGTCGAACTCACCACACGCAAATACGACATCCCCACCGACGCCAGTCTCAATACCATCATGGTGGATGGCACCGGCATGTGTGGAGCTTGCCGTGTCACAGTGGGTGGTAAGACACGTTTCGTCTGTGTCGACGGACCCGAGTTCGACGCGCACCAAGTGGACTTTGACGAGATGCTCTCCCGCCTACGCTCCTATAAGGCAGAGGAAGCTGCCGCATACGAACGCTACATGCATGAAGCAGCTCCGAAAAACGTCCCCGACATAGAGCCGTCAGAAACGAAACATAAACGTAACATAAACGTAACATTAGCAGGCCATGACATAGAGACCATCCTGCCTTTAGAGGGAAGAGAGGCGGCATGGCGGCAAGAGCTGCGCCAAGCCATCAAGGCAAAGGATAGAGTGGCCATCCCCCGCTGTAAAATGCCCGAACTCGACCCTGCCTACCGTGCCACTAAATTGCACGAGGAGGTCAACCAAGGGCTCACGCTCGATATGGCACTCAACGAGGCACATCGTTGCCTCGACTGTGCGAACCCGGGATGCGTACAAGGATGTCCTGTCAATATCGACATCCCCTCTTTCATCAAGCATATCGAGAAAAACGATATCGAAGGTGCTGCCGCCGTCATACGACTTGCCAGCAGTCTGCCCGCCGTTTGCGGTCGGGTCTGCCCACAGGAGAAACAGTGTGAGGCACAATGTATCCACCATAAGATGAACTCCGAACCAGTAGCCATCGGTTACTTGGAGCGTTTCGTGGCGGATCATAGTTCGGCTACCCAAGCCTCGGATAAGCAAACAGACCATGACACGCAAACTCCCCGTATTGCCGTCGTTGGCTCCGGTCCTGCCGGACTCACTTTTGCAGGTGACATGGCTAAATACGGTTATCGCGTCACAGTCTTCGAGGCACTGCACGAGATTGGTGGTGTGCTCAAATATGGTATTCCCGAATACCGTCTGCCCAATGCTATCGTGGATCGCGAGATTGAGGGACTGCAAGCGATGGGAGTGGAGTTCCGCAAGGACACCATCATAGGTAAGACTCTCTCCATGGACGACCTCAAAGCCGAAGGGTATCAGGCTGTCTTTGTAGGCTCAGGCGCCGGACTGCCACGTTTCATGGGTATACCCGGCGAGAACCTCAACGGCGTGCTTTCGTCCAACGAATACCTCACACGAGTCAACCTCATGGACGCATCGTCCGAGCAGACGGACACTCCCCTGCTCTATGGCAAGCATGTCATCGTCATTGGTGGAGGCAACACCGCCATGGACGCTGTGCGCACCGCCAAACGTCTTGGAGCAGAGACATCGACGATTATCTACCGACGTTCCGAGCAGGAGATGCCCGCACGAATAGAAGAGGTGCGCCATGCCAAGGAGGAAGGCGTACGTTTCCTCACCCTGCATAACCCGATTGAATACCATCCGTCATTGGATGCTGAGGGCAAGTCTACCGGTCGTGTGGGCGAGGCTGTACTGCAAGTTATGACTCTCGGTGAACCCGATGAATCGGGACGACGCAGCCCCGTACCCGTAGAGGGACAAACCATCACGGTGCCTGCCGACTTGGTTATCGTAGCGGTCGGGGTCAGTCCCAATCCGCTCATTCCGGCAGCTGTCGAGGGACTCGAAGTGTCACGCAAGGGCACAATCGTAGTAGGTGAGGACACGATGCAATCGTCTATCCCCACACTCTTCGCCGGAGGCGATATCGTACGCGGTGGCGCTACGGTCATCCTCGCTATGTCGGACGGACGTAAAGCGGCACGTGCCATGCACGAATATCTGACAAAGCATTAAACAAGAAAAGCTCTGAAGCACTTATATGATAAACAAGACGCCGGTGCACTCATGTACCGACGTCTTTTTATTATCGATTTTTGATAATACTAAATTATAAAGGTATAATTTGTACTGCATTCAGAAGGCTCTCTCCCTTGGATGCCTCTAAACGAATATGAAGCGTCCCGTCGCTGACATCTATGTTCATTGCCTCCTCATGAGCCGTAAAAGCACCGTATTGAGAGGTCAAGTTGAGGTCTTGAACCAGCATCCGGTCATTTACATAAATGGTCATTTCTCGTTCCGTAAACTCTTCTTTCACAGCATCGTTACCTAAATTATACACGCTCTTCACAGGTTCACCTGCCTGTTGTAATTCTGCCCAATGCAGCACAACGCGATAGCGTCCGTCCGGCAACGGTATACGGATATGCTTGGCACCTATCCATGCTGTTTGGTATATAGGGTCGTTATTTGTCCCGAGTATATCATGGTCTGACGCCGGCAGTCGTCCGAAACGCGTCTTGACGTAATAAGGATGTCCGCCATCCATGCAGGTGCTATCCATAGGATACCAACTCAATTCATTCCGCGGGTCGATGAATATGCGGTTGGTTCCCAATAGGTAACACCGAGTTCCTTGGGTGTTGGATGTCAGTGTAGATACATGGAGAGGGTATTTTTCCATAGCCAGCCGAGCCGTATGTCTCTTGACGCTGTCGGTCAATAGCTCAGTCTGGTAATAATAGTACACTAACTTGGGCACACGATGCGTAGTGACGATTCCCTTTAGATTATAGTGGGGCACCGCTCCGCCACGTTGTTCGGAGTGAAAGTCATTAAAGTTCCACAATGCACCTCCCGCAATAAAATCACTATCCCGTATGACCGGCCAATAACACTGATGGAAATAGAGAGCATAATCCTCCGTATAGTCAAACCGTGTAGGCTTATCACTCCGCAGTCGCGTGTCGCAATCGGCTCCGTATTCAGTGATAAAAATCGGCTTTTGCGGGTAATCGTGATGGCATTTGTTGATACATTTGCTCACCGTCCCTATAGTTCCGGAATACCAACCGTGGTATAGATTCAATCCAATCACATCAGGTATATCATAGAGTCCGGCTAACCGGTTATACGAATAATTGTCGTTGTATGCTATCATCGTATAGCGCTCTTGGTCTAATTCCTTGCAACGCCTGTGTAGTGCCACCGCCAAATTGTGTACGCATGTCAAGTATACACTGTCTTTGTCAGAACTCTTGGGGTAAGGGGGTCTGAGCAGCACTTCGTTCATACACCCCCATAAAATTACGGAGGGGTGATTTCGGTTTTGCTTGATCATCTCCTCAAGTTGAAGCAAGCAATTCCGGCGGAAAGCCTCTGTCTCGGTGATTGCGTTAACTAAAGGTATTTCCACCGAGCATAGCAGACCCAAACTGTCGCACATGTCCATCACCATTCGGCTCTGCGGATAGTGGCTTATTCTGACGAAATTAGCCCCCATATCCTTTATCATCTGTATATCCCGTCGGTGTTGTGCATCCGTCAGAGCGTTGCCGTAGCCTTGCTCGCATTGATGTCTGCCCGTACCGACCAGTTTCAGGTGTTGTCCGTTCAGGTAGAAACCCGTATTCGGATCGAAGCGATAGTAGCGTAGTCCGATAGGTGTTCTATTTTCATCACATACCTGCCCGTTTTTCCTATCAATAAGGCGCGTCACTATCGTATATCGTTGCGGACTATCAGGAGACCACAGTTGCGGCTCTTTGATTGCCAGACGACATGGTTTCTTCTTTAGGCATTCTGCTTGCACACGAATGCGTTTTACCTCTTTTCCGTCAGGGTTAAATAGAGTATGCTCCACAATGATAGACTTTGTGTCATTCACTATCTCTGTTTCTACTTCGATAATGGCCTTTTTATGGTTTACCATGGGGCTTCTCACGCAAACCCCATCCTCCGCGATGTAAGTCTTGCCTGTGACGCGCAGATATGCCGGTCGATAAATGCCGCCGAAAAAGGTAAAATCCGCACTCAGTGGAGCTATATCGGCGTTGTAAGCATTGCTCACAAGCACTGCCAATGTGTTTTCGCCCGATTGCACATAGTCCGTCACATCAAAACTGAATCGGGTATATCCGCCTGCATGGTATCCTACTTCTCTATTGTTTAGTTTAACCCACGCCTCTTGGTTAACTCCGTCAAAACAAAGGACGTAGGCATGTTGTGCATCCTTTTCGATACGGAAGGTATGCGTATAAGTTTGCTCTCCGCGGAAGTAACCGGGGTGCTCGTCCGCCGCGTCATCTATGTTCCACGTATGCGGAGCAATGAGCGGCAGGATTGTCAATATGCTTAGCAATATGTTCATTCTCTATCGGCTCGTATCTTTATATTCATAGAACGTCCGCTCACACTATTCGGTGCGACCCATACTTCTATATCTCCGTCCTCCACACCGTTATAATAGTTTGCCACACCTTTTCTATATTCCTCGTGCCAATAATAGAGGTCTTTACGGCTTAGACAGAAACACACGTCTCTGCTTTCTCCGGCAGGGATATAGACCTTCCTAAACCCTTTCAGTTCACGGACAGGACGTGTCTGTTCGCCTATTAAGTCCCTGACATATAACTGTGCTATCTCGTAGCCGTCATATTTGCCGCTATTGGTGATGGTACATGTGATGGTGATAGGTTGCTCACCTAACCACGGGTGAGCCGTATTCATAGGTCGTATAACTCAGTCCGTATCCGAAGGGGAAAAGAGGTTTCGTCCCATAGTCCAGGTAGAAACTAAATGCTCCGGCGGGATGTGCTTTCGTGCCCACGGGGATAGCCTGTATGTCGGGTTCTTGCCGTGCGGGACGTCCGGTGTTCGTATGGTTGTAATAGATGGGTACCTGCCCCACATGTCGGGGAATGGTCATTGTCAGTTTGCCGCAGGGATTAGTCTCGCCGTATAGAACACGGGCTATGCCTTCGCCCGCCATGGTGCCGCCATGGTAAGCATACACCACTGCATCGGCGTAGGCCATTTCGTCCTCTATAGTCAACGGTCTGCCTGCCATAATAACCAAGACAATCGGTTTCCCTGTCTCATGGAGTGCATGGAGCAACTGACGTTGCCCTTCACGAAGCCGGATGTCGGCTAAAGACTGCGCCTCGCCGCTCAGCAGTTGTTCTTCGCCTGCGAAATAGGCAATCACATCTGCCTGATAAGCCGCCTTGACTGCATCGCGGATGATTCGTGTGTTCCTGTCGCGCGAGTAACGTAGCCCGGGGCTGTACACAACCCTACCGCGTTGCTGCATTGCTTGCAAGGGTGTTATGCCGTGTCCCGCTTCATAGTCCGGAGACCAACAACCAACCTGGTCGCCCTCGCTATCGGCTAACGGTCCCGTTACCAATACCTTCCCCGACTGTTTCGAGAGCGGTAGCAAGCCGTTATTCTTGAGAAGTACGGCACTCTCCGCAGCCAAACGACCCGCTAACTCCATCGCCTCTGCACTATAATCTTCCTCAACGCTTGGTTGGAGGGGCAAGCCGACACGTTCTTTCATTTGCAGGACTCGCTTGACGGCACTGTCTACATCTGCTTCTCGTATAGCGCCCTCATCGATCAACTCTTTCAGGTATTTCTTGTAGGCATGTGATTCCATATCCATATCAACACCTGCCCTGATGGCCAATCGAGTAGCCTCTTTCTTATCTGCTGCTACACCGTGTTTGACTAATTGCTCTATCGCTCCGTAGTCGCTATCTATAACGCCATCGAACTTCCATTCGTCCCGTAATATATCATGCAGCAGATGCTTGTTTGCGCTCAATGGCATACCTTGCACCTCATTGAACGAGGCCATCACGGCTTCACACCCGCACTTGATGAGTCGGTAGAACGGAAGCAGGTATGTGTTTCGCAGTTGCACTTCAGGAATCCATGTCGTGTTATAGTCACGTCCTCCTTCTGCGGCTCCGTATCCTACGTAATGTTTAGCCGTTGCCGCCAAGCCCTCCATCTGATAGCCGCGCACCACCTGTTCGCCCATCACAGAGGTTAGATAAGTATCTTCACCGTAACTCTCAGCCACTCTTCCCCAACGAGGGTCGCGCACCACGTCCACCATCGGTGAGAAAGTCCATCCTATACCGTGACGCCGTGTCTCACGTGCGCTGAGCCGAGCCGCTTCCCTGACCAAGGCTGTATCCCACGAGCAAGCCTGCCCTAACGGAATGGGGAACAAAGTATGATAACCGTGTATCATATCCCGAGCGATGAGTAGCGGTATGCCCGTATAACGGAGAGCCTGCTGCTGCAATACATAGGCTAAGCTGTCACTTACGTTCATGATGCACCCCGCCTCGCCCCGCTGCACCTTTTCGATGAGCTGTTCCCTGCTCATACACTTGGCGTTCAACTGGTTTAGCTGACCTATCTTCTGCTGAATAGTCATCGTCTTCAGCAGCGAGTCTATGCGTGCCTGTGCCGGGTCTGAATGTTTGGGGGTGCAATTGATGCATAGAAAAGCCGCACACAGAAGCGCTATCCATACTTTGCTCTTCATGGAACAAATATTTTCTGTTTCTTACTCACATAGACCCCTGAGGGCAATGTATTCTGTCCTCCGTCTATCTTTTGTCCCGTCACCGTATACCATGCCTCGTTGCTTTCCTCGCTCAGAGGGTCTATACCCGTTCCTTCGTTATCCTTCGCTCGGATAATCAACTGCGGGCATATCGTTGCATCGCTGTTCTCGCGTGTGGCAATTACCACGGCATCATTGGTGACGGATAACGCATGTACCTTCACCGCCAGTGTGTCTACACCTGCCATACTCTTCACGACGGGTGTGAGGTCGAACACGTATGTCTGTGCCTTGATGCTGTCATATACCGATGCTACCCGTTCGTAAACACTTTTCCACACTTCATTGCCTGTTCTGAGCGTCCCCGTCAGACTATTCTCCTGCCAGCTCCCGTCATCTTGCAGCGACACCATCAATAGCGGCTTTCCGCTGCCTGCTGTAACGGTCAGCCTCAGCTCCGCATGTTCCAGCGTATCGCCCACAATGGCGCGCGGTATCTCAAAGCGTATAAACGCTTCCTTACGGGTATTCTCCGCTCGTGTATAATGCACCTGCATCGTCTCTTCACTGCCATGGTTCACATTGGTGCCCGCTTCGATATATGTATCTGCCGATGCCGGTATGTTATATTCCCTATTCATGCTGCTGCCGCGACTCACCCCGTCGTAATAATCTGCTAATGCATAGGTCTGTTCGTTGACTATACGCATCCTTTCCGTCAGCGCAGTGTATTCGTTATTATCGACATCGGTCATGCCCTTATTACTGCCATCAGGATCGTCGCCGTAGCGGAAATATTG
>CAMHEP010000054.1 GCA_946184195.1 uncultured Bacteroidales bacterium
TCCTGCTTTATTTACATCCTATCATTCATGTTGTGCGGGTGTGTTGAATGGTGGACGGGATGGTTCGTTCATCTCCTCTCCACGTCCCCGTCACGTCCCCGTCACGTCCCCGTGACGTCCCCGAAGAGATGGATTGATGGAGTGATGAATTGTATGAGTGTGAGAGCCGTCATGGCTTTGACGACGGGAACGGCACGGACGGCTACGCACACATCATGACGACCCTTATAGAGACGGCTGATGGTGGCTGTGGGTTTGAAGACACATCGAAAGACTATAGGAAGGCCGTTGCTGATACCGCCCTCTATTCCTCCTGATGCAGGGCAGGGTACCTCGCCGGGATGATAGAGCTCACTGCCGCGTAGTCCTACGCCTTCAAACCCCGTGCCGTAGGCAAAACCCTTGCAGGCGTTGATACTCATGACGGCAGCCGCCAGATGACTCTGCAGCTTATCGAAGACAGGGTCACCTATTCCTACGGGCAGACCCGTCACTACGCACTCTACCACACCGCCGATACTGTCGCCTGCCTGCTGCACCTCGCTCAGCAGTGCCTCAAAGCGCTGTGGGTTTTTCTCTTCACCTATCTGTATCAGTTGCGCCGCGATGGTCACCCCATGTCGAGCGAGTTCTTGTTCGGCTATACTGCCTGCCACCACACGTGCAGCCGTCTCACGGGCACTGGCTCTGCCGCCGCCTCGCCAATCGCGAATACCATATTTCTGCTCATATACCCAGTCGGCATGCCCGGGACGATAAGAGTGTCGGAGCCAAGCGTAGTCTTCAGGGCGTGCGTCCTTGTTACGGATGATAAAGGCGATAGGGGTACCGAGGGTGATAAGACCGGCTTCGCCTGACAGACCGCTTTGCTGACAGACCGTTTCACTGACAGACCGTTCGCTTCGCTTGCTGACAGACATTACTCCTGAAAGCCATTCTACCTCATCTTGTTCACGCAGGGCACGTGTAGACACGCCGGGCAACGCCCCTCCCTGACGGGCAACGAGCGCCTCACGGATGATATCCAAATCGATGGGTATGCCGGCAGGTACACCGTCCAACACCCCGCCAATAGCGGGACCATGTGATTCGCCGAAACCGGTAAATGTCCAATGTTCTCCAAATGTGTTCATGATTTATAGCGGCATACGATGTTTAATTACGAAGTACGAATGTTCCCTCACACTCGCAAAGCGAGTCCTTTTAAGTGAGCCGCTTCCGACGAGGCGAACGCGAGGCAAAGGTAGTGCTTTTTTTTCATTCCTGCAACATTTTCTTGCATATATCGAAATTATTTTGTACCTTTGCGGTCTAATTTTAGTAAACTTGAGTAACTATGCGAAAATTTATCTATGCTATGATGGCAATTGCAGCAGTGGTCATGATGACGTCTGCATCGAAGAGACCTGTTACCCTCTTTATGGTGGGCGACAGTACTATGGCTGATAAGGAAGAGTTGGAGGCAAGCCCCGAACGTGGCTGGGGGCAACTGTTCCCGACTTTCCTTCAGGGGAATATCGTGCTCCAAAACCATGCCCGCAACGGGCGCAGCACCAAGAGTTTTATTGCGCAAGGTCGATGGAACGAGGTAATGAACCGTGCTCAGAAAGGAGATATTGTCATTATCCAGTTCGGTCATAACGATGCCAAGCAGTCGGACTCGCTCCGTTATGCGCCGGTTGACCAATACGAGGAGAATCTGATGTTCATGATTAAGCAGGCTCAGAAAAAGAAGATGCATGTCATCCTGTGCACCTCCATCTGCCGCCGTAAGTTCAATAAGGTGGGACAGTTCGTGGAGAACCATCACGGTGCCTATACCGAGGCTGCGCGTCGTGTGGCACGCCGTATGGATGTACCTTTGCTCGACCTCGAGAAATCGACCGCTCTCTGGCTCAAGGGACTGGGTGATGAAGCATCGAAAGCCTATTTCATGAATGTGGCTCCCGGTGAATGCACGAAGTTTCCCGACGGTAAGGTGGATAATACGCACTTGCGTGAGAACGGTGCCTTGGTAGTGGCTAAGATGGCAGCTGAACAGATTAAGGCACTCGATCTCAAGTGGTTCCGCGATTATATCGCTATTCCGGAGCATCTCACGCCGGTATATTCGACTCCCTGCGGAATAGAGAAGTAATGGTTAATTACGAATGACGGATTACGAATAACCAATTGATGAAACGATACATATATATATTAACTCTTTTGTTAGCACTGCCTGCGGGTGTTTGTGCGGAACGCATAGAGCCTGTGCCCTATGGGGACATGGAGTCGTGGTGTGTGCGACAAATCACCGAGTCCAAACTCATTGGCGGCAAGACGCGTACTCTCTATGCCTTGGACAAGACGGATACTATACGCGGTAATGTGCCGTATACCTACGGACGCAACGGTAACCCATGGTCCATGAGTGATGCCTATGCTGTGGTATCGGGTATACACAAGGCTGCAGGAACCATCTCGCCGGAAAAACGTGGTAAAGGTACTTGCTGCCGTATGGATGTGAAGATGTTGGAGGTCTCTGTGTTCGGTTTTATAGACATCCATGTCTTAGTGAACGGAACCATCTTCTGGGGACGTACCATCGAACCAGTGCGAACCGCCAAAGACCCGTATTCGAATATAGACTTCGGCGTACCGTTTACGACGCGTCCTACCGCTCTCATGCTGGACTATAAGTGCATCGTCTCGCCCGAGCAATGGATATGGCGTGCAACAGGACTCACTCCCTCCAAGAAGATTGAGGGACACGACGAATGTGAAATCTATCTGCTGCTGCAAAAACGTTGGGAAGACGGTGAAGGCAAGATACATGCCTTGCGTGTGGGCACTGCCTACAAACGTATCGGCGATTCGCATACGGAGTGGGAGAACGGATACCGTATCCCCGTGCACTATGGGGACATTACCCGTCGGGCAGACTACAAGGACTATATGGGATTAGGTAACCGAATGCGCGCGATGAATTCGCACGGTAAGATTACTCCTATCGAGGAGGAGGGCTGGGCAGCGCCCGATGAGACACCCACCCATGCCATCCTCATGATTACCTCCGGTAGTTATCCCGCTTTCTATGGACACGAGGGGAATGTGATGTGGGTCGATAATGTGAGCCTCGTTTACGAAGACTGAGAATGAATAGTTGGTTAGTCGACATATCGCTATTGGACATCTGCCTGCTCTCCGTGTTGGGAGCGGCTTTCCTCTTTCAACTGTATTTCTACTGCCGTTATATCCTCTCTGTCCCCATCCATGAACATATGCGACAGAAGCATTTGTCGGCACAGAAGGACGAGGACTTGCCGGGAGTGAGCATACTGGTGTGTGCACATAATGAACAGGTCAATATATCGTCCTATCTACATACGTTGCTCGGTCAGGATTATCCCCGTTTCGAGGTGATAGTGGTGAATGACAGTTCGGAGGACCGGACGCAGGCGGTGCTGGATGCGTATGCTCAGTCTGACCCAAGGCTGCACCTCACCTTCATTCCCAAGGATGCCCGAGTGGGGTCGAATAAGAAACTGGGTCTTACCCTTGCTGCCAAGGCGGCACAGTATGAGTTGCTGCTGCTGACGGATGCTGATTGCCGACCGATGAGCAGGCAATGGATACGCTCTATGGTGAGCGGGCTGCAGCCGGATAAAGATATTGTTCTCGGGTACGGCGGTTATTTTGTGGCTCATGGTCCGCTCAACGGGATGATCCGATTGGACACCCTCTTTAACGGACTGCATTATATGGGAGCAGCCATCACCTCACGACCCTATATGGGCGTGGGACGCAATTTGCTCTATCGCAAAGAGTTCTTTTTCTCCTCCGGAGGTTTCACGGCGCAGATGAATAAGCGCGCAGGAGACGATGACCTATTTATCAATCATGTTGCTACGCATCGCAACACGGCGGTGGTGGCATGCAAGAGCAGTGTCACGTGGTCACCCATGAAGAAGTCATTCCGTGAATGGTTTATGCAGAAAAGGCGTCATCTCGGTGTCTCGACCGACTATCGTACATTGTCCAAACTGCATCTGTTGTCGGAACCCCTCTCGCGCGGACTATTCTATGCCGCGTTGATTTTGACAGCTATCTTATGCCCCTTGCCTTGGGTAGGTGTGGCAATGGCGCTATTTGCTATTCGTCTGATAGGGCAGTTTGTGCTGCTCAATACAGCCTCGAGGATGCTGGGACAGGGACATATCACCGTACCGATGATGGTGTGGGATATACTCTTACCCCTCCTGACACTATACATCATGCTAACAAACAAACTCTATAAAACCAATCGTTGGTAATCGCACTATGGAAGAACAGAAACTAAACATCAACCTCACCCCCGAAATGGCGGAAGGTACTTATGCCAATCTGGCAATCATCGCTCACTCCTCGTCGGAGTTTATTGTCGACTTCATACGTATGATGCCCGGACTGAAGGATGCTCAGGTGAAATCCCGTATCATCCTCACTCCCGAACATGCCAAGAAACTGCTTTTCGCGCTGCAAGACAATATCGGTAAGTACGAGAAACAATTCGGCAAAATCCAACTTTCCGGCTCACCTGCTCCGGGAAGCACTATCCCTATGTCATTCGGCGGCGGTGAGGCATAACGGAAATATCTTATGTCACTATAATACTGAAGTATAACCATGAAAAAACAGAACAATTATGAAAACATTCCCTGCATCCCAACTGATTATTAATGCAGATGGTAGTGCATTCCACCTGCATCTCAAACCCGAGTTCTTGGCAGATAAGATTATCCTAGTAGGAGATCAGGACCGTGTCAATATGGTAGCCTCCTTCTTTGACGAAGGTTCCATTGAATGCGATGTGCAAAGTCGTGAGTTCCATACTATCACCGGTCGTTTCCAAGGCAAGCGTATCTCGTGTATATCGACGGGTATCGGTACCGACAACTGCGATATCGTCATGAACGAGATAGATGCCCTTGCCAACATTGATTTCGCAACGCGTCAAGAGAAGGCGGTGAAACGCTCTCTTGAGATTGTGCGTATCGGTACCTGTGGCGGTATGCAGGAAGATATACCTCTGGGAACCTTCCTCGTCAGCCAAAAGTCTATCGGTTTTGACGGCGTGCTGGCATTCTATCACGACCGTGATAAGATAGCAGACCTCGGCTTTGAGAAAGCTTTCGTGGACTATGTGGGCTATCCCAAGAAAGCCGCAGTCCCTTATGTCGTTGCCGCAAACGCCGAGTTGGTAGACCGTGTGGCTAAGGACGATATGATGCGTGGTTGCACCATCGCTGCCAACGGTTTCTACGGACCGCAAGGACGCGTGCTCCGTGTAGACCTTGCTGTACCCGATATCAACGAGAAGATTACCTCTTTCCGCTATGAGGGACAACGCATCACCAACTACGAGATGGAGGGTTCGTGTATAGCCGGTTTGGCTCTCCACATGGGACACAAGGCCATGACCGTTTGCTGCGTGATAGCACAACGCAAGGCGGAGGCTGCTAACACAGACTACAAACCCCGTATCAAGGAGTTAGTACATACTGTACTTGAACGTATTTAATAGATAATGAAACGATTAACCCTTTTTGTCGGTCTAAGCCTTATGGCGTTGACCGCTTGCCATAAGGCTGATACTTTCACATATAACGTGGATAAATTTTATGACCTCGAGATTCTGCGCTATCAAGTGCCGGAATTCGATTCCTTGAGTTTGCAGCAAAAGCAACTCGTTTATTGTCTGAGTGAGGCTGCCCTGTGGGGACGTGATATCCTCTATGATCAGAACGGACGCTATAACTTGCGTATCAGAAGAACTTTGGAGGCGCTGTATAGTCAAAAGTCAAAAGTCGAAAGTCAAAAACCGGAGTGGGAGGCTTTTGAACGCTATCTGAAGCGTGTTTGGTTCAGCAATGGTATTCACCATCATTATGCCTCCGATAAGTTCCTGCCGGAGTTTTCGCAAGAGTGGTTTGTGACCGCGTGTGAGCAAGCCGGTGTGGTTTATGACGAGGCTATCCTGCCCGTTATGTTCGACCCGACGGTGATGACCAAGCGTACTACGCAACAAGATGGAGTAGACCTTGTGCTCGGCTCTGCCGGCAATTACTACGGCGAGGGTGTCACCCAGGCGGAAGCTGAAGCATGGTATGCCGACCATAAGGACAACTCGCCCGAGCCTATGTGGATAGGGCTGAACAGTCAGCTCGTCAAGGATGAGAACGGACAGATACAGGAGCGTGTCTATCGTATAGGCGGGCTCTACGGCGCGGCACTCGAGAAAGTGGTGTACTGGCTGGAGCGTGCTCTCCCGTATGCCGAGAATGACCGGCAAGCAGAGGTTATCCGTCAGCTGATTGCTTTCAACCGCAGCGGCGATTTGCATACCTTCAATGCCTACTGCATTGCTTGGGTTAAAGACCTGGAGAGCCGTGTGGATTTTGTCAACGGATTTACAGAGACCTATGCGGACCCGTTGGGTATCACCGGTACATGGGAATCCATGGTGAACTTCAAGGACATGAAGGGAACTAAGCGTACGCAGGTCATTGCCGACAATGCGCAATGGTTTGAGGACCACTCGACGACAGATCCTAAATACAAGAAAGAGTCTGTGCGTGGTATATCCGCCAAAGTCATTACCGCAGCCATCCTCGCGGGTGACTGCTATCCCTCCACACCTATCGGCATCAACCTGCCTAATGCGAACTGGATTCGCAAGGAATACGGCTCCAAGTCGGTTACTATTGACAATTTGGTTCATGCCTACAACGAGGCTGCCAAAGGCAACGGTTTCAATGAGGAGTTTATGATTGACCCGGCTACCGTGTCTCTCTATGAGAAATACGGAGCCGTATGCGGTGACCTGCATACCGACCTGCACGAATGTGTCGGACATGGTTCGGGTAAACTCATGCCAGGTGTGAGCAAAGATGCCCTCAAGGAACATGCCTCGACTATTGAGGAAGCACGAGCAGATTTGTTCGGACTTTATTTCCTCGGTGACCCCAAACTGGTGGAACTGGGCTTGTTGCCGAACGAAGAGGCGTACAAAGCCGGCTATTACCAGCAGCAGATGAACGGTATGATGACCCAACTCGTGCGTATCGAGCCGGGTAAGGACATCGAGGAGGCGCATATGCGCAACCGTCAGCTCATCGCCAACTGGGTATGGTATCACACCGATTATGACAATCCCGAGTTGGAACTCATTAAGCGCGACGGCAAGCATTATCTCCGTATCAACGATTATGCGGGTATGCGTCGCCTCTACGGTCAACTGCTCCGTGAGATACAGCGTATCACTTCCGAAGGCGACTATGCTGCTGCCAAGGCATTAGTGGAGACATATGCCGTCAAGGTGGATCAGGACCTCCACAAAGAGATTTTGGCACGCTACCAAAAACTCAACCTCGCTCCATACAAGGGTTTCGTCAATCCCGTGTATACGGCGGTGACGGATGAAGAGGGTCATATCACGGATGTGACTATTGATTATTCGGAAGGATATGTAGAGCAACACTTGCGTTATAGTAGAGATTACTCCGTCCTGCCTGATGTCAATTGATCTGCCTATATCCAAGTCGATAGCGAACCGTTTGCTCATCTTGCAGGCTTTGCACGGTGAACCGCTTTTGTCGGTCGATTCGCCGGACATGCCGGATGATGTACGTGTCCTCCATCGTGCGCTGACAGAGATTGCTGCCGGCGGAAGTCGTATTGATGTGAGCAATTGTGGTACCGCCATGCGTTTCCTCACCGCCTATTGCGCGCAATTGAGGGGACGCTCTATCATGCTGGACGGAGACAAACGAATGCGTCATCGCCCGATGGAGCAATTGGTGAACGCGCTGATTGCCTGTGGTGCAGATATATGGTATGAGGGAGAGTATGGCTTCCCTCCCTTGCGTATCCATGGAAAGAGTCTGTCGGTGCCGGTGAGCGGCGAAGACGCCAAACGTTTTATTGCTATCAATAATCCGGAATCTACTCAGTTTGTCTCGGCAATGTTGCTCGTCGGACTGGAGACACATTCGGATTCCCGATCGCCCTATATCCTCATGACCCGGCAGGTGCTCCAACGTTATGCAGAGCACAAGACGGTGGACTTGGAGCGCGATTGGAGTGCAGCAGCTTTTTGGTACGAGTATGTTGCCTTGCACGGCGGTTCGCTTCATCTGAACGGTCTCCGTCGCGATTCTGTGCAGGGAGATGCTGTGTTGGCGGATATCTTCCGCTCATTTGGTGTCTCGTCCTATTTCGACACTACCGGTGTCACCATTACTCGCGATAGAGCCTGTCGCCGGTATCCGCGTATCTTGTCGTTCCGTAATGTGCCGGACCTCTATCCTTCGATAGCTATCCTGTGTCGTCAGTTGCGTATCCCTCTCTGGGCACTCCACACGGACGCATTACGGCTTAAGGAGTCAGATAGGATGCAGTCGGTACGCGAACAAAAAACCTATTCGGACCACCGTGTGGCTATGGCACTTATGGTGGCAGGACTACCGTGCGACGACCCGCATTGCTGCTCGAAATCGTACCCGTGTTTCCCGGAGCATTTAGAGGCAGTGAAAGAGGATATCCCCATGACCTTGGAACGATGAAAAACGAATCCAAAGACTCGATAACGGTTGTTATTCCCCGTCGGGGGATTAACGATGAAGGGCGTGGCAAGAAGCACGCCCTCTTTCGTCTAATCTCTGCGGCAACCACGGATTATGTCTGGATGCAGGATGACGATGTGGTCCCACCACAGGATGCTCCACCACAGGATGCTGACTTGATTATTCTCCCTCTACGCATGCAGTCTTTATCTCAGTCACCATCACTATTGGAGCGTCTGCAGATAGCCGAATATGCGGGGTTGCAACAACTCACTATCGAGACGGCTATGCGTTCTCGCGCCGTTCTGTGCTCGGGAGCCAATCTCATCGTTCGTCGTGAACGATGGCTGGAGTCGTATGCGGACCTTCATCCGGATATTCCCAGTGGCGATGATATGTTCCTTCTGGAGAGTTTCAAACGCCGCGGCTTGTCGGTGCGCGCCGTAGCGGATGACCGCTATGCCGCTATCGTGCGCCCTCTGACATCATGGTCTGCTTTCTTCCGCCAACGTATGCGATGGGCGGGCAAGGCTCCTCATTACACCGACAGGGATATATTGCTCTGTGGGGCTATTGTTCTAATAATGAATATCCTCCAGATATGCTGTCCGATTATCCTCGTGGTCAAGTTTCCCATTGAGTACCGACTAATAAAAAAGAGAGACCCTCAGGTCCCTCTTTGGCTTGCACTCTTACTCGAGGTTCTTTATCCTCTGTATCTGTTGATTTGTCTTGTAGGCGGATTCTTCCGCCGTCAGTGGTAGGGTTGTGTTGCCTTATTCGGCAGCGGGCTCTGCTGTTTCTGCTGCTGCAGGTTGGGGCAGCGCATCGGCAGCTTCCTGTACTTGTGTCGCAATCTCGCTCTCGTCCATGCGGGCAGCGTTGGCTTGGCCGTTATGAACACCTACGGCGAAGATGGATAGAAAAACAATCACGGCAGCTAACGTCCAACTTGCTTTCTCCAGAAAATCTGCGGTACGAGGTGCACCCATCACCTGGTTTCCACTTGCGAAACCGGCTGCCAAACCACCACCTTTACTGTTTTGCACTAAAACCAACAAAATAGATCGGAAGAGCACACGTCTGAACTCCAGTCACCCTCTATCATCGCGTA
>CAMHEP010000055.1 GCA_946184195.1 uncultured Bacteroidales bacterium
GATAATATTCAGCTCTTTAAAGTCACCTATTGCCAAACGACGGCCTATCTCATCCAATCCAACGTGTTTCTTGGTACGGATACTCTGCTCACGTTGTAATTGCTCGCGTTTGTTTGCTATTTCACGGGCTTCCTGCTCAGTAGCCAATACATTGAACTCGTCGCCGGCCTGAGGTGCGCCATTCAGACCCAGTATCAAGCACGGTTCACCGGGAAGGGCTTGTTGTATCTTCTGACCGCGCTCATTGAACATGGCTTTTATCTTGCCATGGTACGTTCCGGCGAGAACAACGTCACCCATGTGAAGTGTACCATCACTGACAAGTACTGTTGCTACATAGCCACGACCTTTATCCAAAGAGGACTCAATAATGGAACCTTTTGCGCGACGTTTAGGATTTGCTTTCAAATCAAGCATTTCTGCTTCAAGAAGTACTTTTTCCAGCAGTTCGAACACACCATCACCGCTCTTGGCGGAGATGTCTTGGCTCTGATATTTACCGCCCCACTCCTCAACAAGGATGTTCATATTGGACAATTGCTCCTTGATTTTGTCAGGATTAGCTCCGGGCTTATCGCACTTGTTGATAGCGAATATCATCGGTACACCAGCTGCCTGAGCATGGTTGATAGCCTCTACGGTCTGTGGCATGACGGCATCGTCTGCTGCAACGATGATGATAGCTATATCTGTCACCTTGGCACCACGGGCACGCATGGCTGTAAAAGCCTCGTGTCCAGGAGTATCAAGGAATGTGATATGTTGTCCGTTTTTCAACTTGACGTTATATGCACCTATATGTTGGGTGATACCACCCGCCTCACCGGCAATGACGTTGGTGTTTCGGATATGGTCAAGTAGCGATGTCTTACCGTGGTCGACGTGTCCCATGACGGTCACAATCGGGCAACGCGGTTCGATATCCTCATCGTTCACTTCTTCGTCGGCATTAATTTCCTCCGTCACATGAGCGGACACATATTCTGTGGTGAATCCGAATTCCTCAGCCACCAGATTGATTGTCTCCGCGTCAAGACGCTGGTTGATACTTACCATGATACCGAGCATCATACACGTACCGATGACTTTGTTAACGGGCACATTCATCATGACGGCAAGGTCATTCGCGGTTACAAACTCCGTAAGTTTGAGCACCGTTGATTGTGCTTGTTCTTCGGCACGTGCCTCAGCCATTTTTTCGCGTTCTTGTTCGCGACGTTCACGTTTATGCTTACTCGTCAGGGTCTTTCCCTTCTGACCTTGTAGACGGTTGAATGTCTCTTTTATTTGACGTTGTACTTCCTCGTCGTTAACCTCTACTTTAAAGCCTTTCTTCTGAGTCTTCTTACTTGCTCCCTTCTGATTGCGCGCATTAATGTCCACTTTGTTTTGTTTGATGCGCTCTCGTTTACGACGCTCAGCACTCTGTTGTTGCTGAGCTTGTTGAGCTGCCTGACGCTCTTCACGTTCACGTTTTTTCTCCTCTTTGGTCTTCTTGGTAGGATGTGTAGCTTGGTTGATACTTCCTAAGTCTATTTTTCCTACTACCTTCGGAGTGACGGTGAGTTCAGGTTTACGCAATTTGAATATCTCGGGAGTTTTTTCTTCCTGAGCAGCCTCCGAAGTGGGCTCCTCCTTTGATGGTTTTGCCTGTTGCTTCTCCTCCTTGGGTTCTGCCTTTGGAGCAGGAGCCGGTTTCTTGGGCTCCTCCGACTTCTTCTCTTCTTTCTTTGGAGAAGGAGTCTGCTTAGGTGCCTCTTCTTTGGGCTCAACCTTGGGGGTATCTTGCTTAACAACCTCTTTCTTAGGCTCTTCCGCTATGGGTTGTCCATCGTTGAGATTAATCTTCCCTAAGACCTTGGGCTTAGGAATCTCCGTAGCGATATGGTCCGGCTGTTTGGGTTCCTCAATGGATACCTTAGTCGGTATTTCGCGTTCATGACGTTCCTGTGCTTGACGTTCTGCTTCCAATTTCAGCGCCATGTCTTTGTTAAATTCCTTTGCCAGAAGCAGATAGAGGTCGTCATCAATACGAACATTGGGGTCCGTCTGAATCTCCTTACCCTGCTTTGCGCAGAATTCAACGGCAGTGGACATGCCGATATTGAGTTCCTTACAAGCCTTGATAAGTTTTATAGCCATTCTTTATTCCTTATTTTATTTATAATTAATATTGTTGTTCTATCTTGTTTTGTTTATTCGTTTTCGAACTCAGCATTCAGTACGCGTAGAACCTCATCAATTGTTTCCTCTTCAAGGTCGGTGGACTGAATCAGTTCCTCTTTGCTCTTAGCCAATACGGCCTTAGCGGTATCAAGACCGATGGCCTTGAGGGAGTCAAGCACCCACTGATCAATCTCATCGTTAAACTCGTCGAGATAGATATCTTCGTTGTCTTCCTCCTCCAGTTCACGATATACATCGATTTGGTATCCCGTCAGCATACTTGCCAATTTGATATTGAAGCCGCCTTTACCAATAGCCAGACTTACTTCTTCGGGTTTGAGGTACACCTCTGCCTTCTTGTTTTCCTCGTCAATGTTCATCGAGGATATTCGTGCCGGAGCGAGTGCTCGCTGGATGTAAAGGTTGATGTTGCTCGAATAGTTGATGACATCGATATTCTCGTTGCGCAACTCGCGAACGATACCATGAATACGTGAACCCTTGATTCCGACACAGGCGCCAACGGGGTCAATACGCTCATCGAAAGACTCAACGGCAACCTTGGCACGTTCACCCGGGATGCGGGCGATATTCTTGATGGCAATGAGACCATCATGTACCTCGGGGACTTCTTGTTCAAAGAGACGTTGCAAGAACAGAGGACTGGTACGTGACAATATTATTTTTGGATTCTGGTTTTTGTTATCTACCTGTACCACCACGGCACGTACAGTGTCGCCCTTGCGGTAGAAATCAGTCGGGATTTGGTTCTGCTTAGGGAGGTACAGTTCGTTGCCTTCCTCATCCAACAGCAGCATCTCGCGCTTCCATACCTGATAGAGTTCGCCGGTCACCACATGACCAAGCATCTCCGAGTATTTGATATAGAGGTTCTCCTTCTGGAGTTCCAGTATCTTGCTGGCAAGTGTTTGACGCAGGTTCAGGATCATACGACGTCCGAATTGCGAGAAATCCACTTGGTCGGTAAAGTCCTCACCTACCTCAATCTCGTCATCTACTTTTCGTGCTTCGCTGAGCGCTATTTGCGTCTCGGGGTTTGCCACGTCGTCATCCTCCATAACCAGACGGTTACGATAAATCTCCAAGTCTCCCTTGTCTGGGTTGATAATCACATCGTAGTTGGCATCACTGCCATACATCTTTGCAATCACATTGCGGAATGAATCCTCCAGCACGTTGATAAACGTTTGGCGGTCAATGTTCTTGAGTTCTTTGAACTCGCTAAAAATGTCAATCAAGTTGATTGTTTGTTGGTTCTTTGCCATTTTTGTATTTAGAATTTCAAATTATATTTCGTGTATATTACCTCGTCGTAGCGGAATGTGAGTGTCTGCAGTTCCTTGACGCGACGTTTCTTGCCTTCGGGGAGAACCATTACCTCCACCTCGATAGCGAATGTCTCTTCATCCACAGAGATGAGTTGTCCTTTGAACTTGGTACTTTGGCCCTGGGTTTTTACCATCACCTCCACCTCATCGCCGAGGTGTTTCTGATACTGAATTACTGAGATAAACGGGTCTGTTAGGGATACCGACCCCACTTCCAACGCATAGTCACCGGCACCGGCTTTATCCAGTTCGCCGACGAGGTATTGATTCAGTTCCGCACACACATCCACATCTACCGTACCGAGACGGTCTATCTCCACGAGGATGTTGTTCTCTTTGTCTATCTCCAGCCGTTGTAAGCTATAGTCCGAGCCTTGCAGATGTTGCTCAACGAGGGATTGTATTTGTTCTTTGGTAATCATATTTTTGTACAAACTGAGGGAACCTTGTCGGGTCCCCTCATTCAAACGTGTGCAAAGGTACGACTTTTTTTTCAAATATGCAAGTTTTATATTCTTTTTTTATTAAAATGATTTCAATATTTGCAATTCCGGCAGGAAAAGCATACCTTTGCAACTGTTTTTTGATTAAAATCAGAAACTCATGAACAAAAAGTATCAACAACTCAATCGATCTATTCGATTTAGGCGGTTTAGCCACAAAGCTTATGCTGCTTTTGCATCGATGCATCGCCAGGTAAGTATCGGACGGGTGAGTCGGCTTATCTGCGACAAAGAATTGCAGAAGGCGGGGAAAGCTGCGCTTCTTTTGAGCATCTGGCTCAGCGCGAGTGGCTTGCAGGCTGCAGACAGCACTATCCCGCCTGATGACGGAGACGCACGGTTCTTCCAATTGGAGGAAGTGAGCGTCACCGCGATAACGTCGCAGACAGCGTCTTCGGCTGCGCGACAAGTCATTACTCTTTCTCCTGCTGACATTCAGAGATTGCCGGCGACGATGAGCGTCAACCAGTTGCTCAGCAATCTCCCCGGAGTAGATGTCCGTGAACGTGGAGCTACCGGTGTGCAAGCGGATATCTCCATTCATGGTTGTACCGCCGATCAGACCATCGTGCTGTTAAACGGGGTTAACCTCACCGACCCGCAGACTGGACACTATTCCATGAATCTGCCCATTCGGGCTGAGGATATTGCTCGCATCGAAGTGTTCGAGTCTACTCCTCAAGGATTGGGGGCATACGCCGGAGTCATCAACATCGTCACGCATCAGGTAGCATCGGCGGACACAACAGCACACACCGAAATAGATGCGGCATTGCAGGCTGGCGAATATGGATTATTTAGACCGGGGGTTGGCGTTCGTCATCAAAAAGGACAACTCCACATCGAAGCAAGCGGCGAGTACAATCAGTCTACAGGCTATGCGGACAACACGGATTATCGTATCGGTCAGGCATATCTCCACGGCAGTTATGGAGCTTGGTCGTGGCAGGCCGGTGCACAGATGAAAGATGCCGGAGCCAATAGTTTCTATGCCCTATCCTATCCCAATCAGTTCGACGCAACACGGATGGCTTTTGCCTCCGGCTCCTATCATGGTAAGGTGGCTGAGCATTGGGTCATTGATGCCGATATCAGCTATCGGGCGCACTACGACCGCTTTGAACTCTTCCGCGAGGGGACAACAACTCCGGCATGGTATACCAACCACAATAAACATTGGACACATCAGGTGAATGGAGACGTCAAAGCGTCCTTCCTCTCTCGGGTTGGAACAACATCCGTCGGCGTAACGCTGCATGACGCGATTGTCGAGTCGAATACGCTTGGCTCTCACAACCGACTGACGGCCAACTATTTTGTGCAGCAGACTTTTGCCTTTAAGCAGGTGGCGCTCTCCCTTCTTGCCGGAGGGACGGCTAACACGGTTTTTGCTGCAGATTGGTCGTATGCTGTCGACCTGCGTTATCAACCCGCCGATTGGGTGAGTCTCTATGCACATAGCTCACGGGCATTGCGACTGCCTACCTTCACGGACCTCTATTACCACTCGGCAACGCAAACGGGCAATGCCAACCTCAAGGCGGAGCACGCTTACAAGGCTTCCCTCGGGGCTGTCTTCTTTCGCCGTTGGGAAAACTTGATTCTTGACGGCAGAGTGAATGGTTACTACCGCTATGGCACCGATGTCATCGATTGGGTCCGTACACCTGCTGAGACGGCTTGGCGCTCCGAGAATCACACCAATCTCCATAGTTGGGGATGCGAGGCGGCTGCCACAATCACTTTTGCGCGGCAAGGGATGAGCGATTGGCAGGGGGCGTTAGGTGGATTCCTCAAACAGATTCATCTCAGTTATGCCTACTCCGGCACGGACCGTGTGGCAGACGATTATCTCAGCAAATATGCACTAGACTACTTGCAACACCATGCCTCGCTGCGCATTGACCATGTCCTTTACCGCGACTTAGGTGCCACGTGGAGCCTGCATTTCCGCCAACGGCATGGCACCTATGCCGACCGCGACGGAAATATCTGTTCGTACGAGCCGGTATGGCTGTTGGATGGTAGTATCTATTATCGGCCGCGTAGTGGTGCCATGGTCACTCGCCATACATGGCTGCGTGGTCTCACCCTCGCACTTGAGTGCCGTAACATGGCAAATCAGCGATACTACGACTATGGCGGCATCCTCCAACCCCGCCATCAGGTCATAGCGAAGATAACGTACACGTTTAGTGTTTTGCCATCTAAGCATCACCTCTAAATATAATATAGGGCGATAGCTGTCTGGAAATCTGTCAATTTAGTTTTCTGACAACTTAGTTTTCTGACAACTTAGTTTCCTGACAACTTAGTTTCCTAACAACTTAGTTTTCTGACAACTTAGTTTTCTATCAACCTATCACTCTATAAATCCGGTACCCTTACGACATTTCGATTCAAAAAAAACTCCTGAAGGCTCTCTGCCTCTTAGGAGTTTTTTCATTTATTCATCTAAACTTCAATTTTTCGTTTTCCGCAATTGTGCAGAAATATTTATTTGCAGCATTGGAGTAACTACCCTCCACCCCTGCATCTAAATACTGACCACATAGTCATCACATAGTCACCACATAGTCACCACTACGAGTCATCGCCATGCTTTGGACATGCTTTGCAGAGGCTTTAGTCTTGCTTTCCTTCGCTCTTTAGGGCTTGGTGTGCTTCACGTAGACATTCCCCGTAAATCCACGGCCACAACTGATAGGGCAAGTCGTACCCGCCATACTCTTTCATGGCCTTACCGCCGTGGATGGCGCGTGACTGCTTTTTTCGGCATTGGGCATCCAGTTCATCGTATCTCGCCTGCCATTCCGCACGCAATTCCGGAGTGTGGTAGATGTGCATGGCTTTTTCCTTGGCGGCTAACAGGGCGGCTTGATTCTTTAACTGCTCCGGGTGAGCTTTTTGCCCGCGACGAAGTTTCCTGTCGGGACGATGTTGCAGAATCAATAGTTCAGGATTGGCATGCTGACGGGCATAGAAATCGCGACCGATGTTACCTTTCATCATGCTTAAAATTTCGGAATGCTTTCCAATCATAGTTAATTGATTTTTTGTAGTTTATATGTAAGTTAGGACCTTCGTTCGTTGAGTGTGGAACAACCACTCCCCACTCCCGAATTAGACTACAAAGATAATAAAAAAATTCCCTTTTTGCAAATATTTTTGTATATTTCATGTTTTTTGCGTACCTTTGCACTTTGATAATTTATAAAAATATGGTACTTGGACTTTGTCCCTTGGTACTTTGAATAAATCCTTTTGTACATCGTACATTTGTCCTTCGTACATTGAATGCATGAACAATTCATCTTTTGCGCAAATCATCAGTCCCATTCTCGGGATTGGCGTTAAGCAAGTGGACGCTACCCTGCGTCTGCTTGACGAGAAAGCCACCATACCTTTTATTGCCAGATATAGAAAGGAGAAAACAGGTTCCCTCGACGAGGTGCAGATTGCCGCCATCAGCGAGCGGTATATCCGGCTGCAGGAACTGGCTGAACGGAAACAGACTATTCTTAATACTATCGACGAGCAAGGCAAGTTGACCAACGAGCTTCGAACTCGCATCGAAGCATGTTGGGATAGCACCGAGTTGGAAGATATCTACCTACCCTATAAACCTCACCGCAAGACCCGTGCAGACATCGCTATCGAACGCGGTCTGGAGCCGCTGGCTAAGCTGCTCATGCGGCAACTCCACGGACCTGTTCGCGACCAAAACGGTAAGACTCCGAGTGAGGAGGATCTCCAGGGAGCACGCGACATCATTGCCGAATGGATTAGTCAAGACGAGAAAGCCCGTAACGCAATACGACGTGAGTTCGCCTATTCGGCTATCATATCGACTAAACCTGTTAAAGACAAACAGGATGAACCCGAGGCTCAGAATTATCGCGATTACTTCGAGGTGAAAGAACCCTATAAACGTATCTCGTCACATCGCCTGTTGGCTATTCGACGGGCAGAGAAAGAGGGATTCCTCCGTGTGGACATATCTCCCGACAAGGAGAAATGTCTCGACAAACTGGCATATATCTTCCTCCGAGCTAAGAATGATGCTTCTTACCAGGTCGAACTCGCCATGGAGGATAGCTACAAACGGCTGCTCAAACCCTCTATCGAGACTGAGTATGCCGCCCTTGGCAAGGAGAAAGCCGATACGGAAGCCATACGTGTCTTTGCCGATAATCTCAGGCAATTACTACTCGACTCTCCGCTTGGTCAGAAGCGGGTATTGGCTCTCGACCCGGGATTCCGAACCGGATGCAAAGTCGCCGTCCTGAGTGAGCAGGGAGACTTGCTCTACCACACGGTGGTCTATTTGCATAACCTCGACTCCATGAAGTCTTTGCGGGATATGGTAGAACGATATCGCATTGAAGCTATTGCCATTGGCAATGGTACTGCCGGTCGTGAAGCCGAAGCCATGGTAAGAGAGGCTATCAAGACCTGTTCTGTCAAGCCTGCCGTCTTCGTGGTCAGCGAGAACGGAGCGTCAGTCTATTCTGCCAGTAAGATTGGTCGTGAGGAGTTCCCCAACGAAGATGTGACAGTTAGAGGTGCGGTCTCCATTGGTCGACGACTCATGGACCCGTTAGCCGAACTGGTGAAAATTGACCCCAAGAGTATCGGTGTGGGACAATACCAACATGATGTTGACCAAACCCGACTCAAGGACGCGCTCAATCAAACAGTTGAGTCCGTGGTGAACTACGTCGGCGTGGACGTCAATACCGCCAGCCCGTACCTGCTGACATATATCTCCGGTTTAGGTCCCACATTGGCGCAGAATATTGTCAACTACCGCAGTGAAAACGGTGCGTTCACGAGTAGAAAAGACCTCATGAAGGTGCCTAAGATGGGAGCCAAGACCTTTGAACAGGCTGCCGGTTTCCTCCGCGTCACGTGCTCCGACAATCCGCTGGACAATAGTGCCGTCCATCCCGAATCCTATCGCATAGTCGAGCAAATGGCCAAGGATGCCTCCTGCTCGGTCAGCGAACTTATTCAAGATGCAGACAAGCGGAAGCAAATCAATCTGACACGCTACCTTTCCGACGAGGTCGGCATGCCTACCCTCAACGATATTCTCCACGAACTCGAAAAACCCGGACGAGACCCGCGTACCCAAGCCGAGGAATTTCACTTCGACGAATCGGTGCACACCCTTGACGATTTACAACCGGGTATGGTGCTCCCGGGTATAGTCACCAACATCAGTAATTTCGGTGCTTTTGTTGACCTCGGGGTGCATAAAGACGGACTCATTCATATCAGCGAAATGGCGAACCGTCGCATACAATCACCGAGCGAAGTGGTTTCGCTACATCAGAAAGTGCGCGTTCGCATACTTAATATTGATAAGGACCGCGGACGAATAAACCTCAGTCTTAAACAAGTATAGGCTCAATAATCAAGCATTTATATTGACAAAATAGAAAGATAAGTTTTATGGCAGACGACAAGAAAATTATTTTTTCCATGGTGGGCGTGAGTAAAGCATTCAGCCCGCAAAAGAAAGTATTGAACAACATCTACCTAAGTTTCTTCTATGGTGCCAAAATCGGCATCATTGGTCTCAATGGTGCCGGTA
>CAMHEP010000056.1 GCA_946184195.1 uncultured Bacteroidales bacterium
GGAGAGCCGAAGCCCTCCTGCCCCTGTTTATCATATCAATCAGGGTTATTTCGCCATTTGTCCTGTGATAGTATATTCCTTGCCATCACAGAGGATATAGAACCCCTTGCCATCGTATACTTTGCGAGGCTCTTTACGTGACGGAGATTCTTTATCAGCGTTTACATTGTCCACCGCAGAAGGGAAAATAATTATCGCAGGGCCATTTTCGTTTTTTTTTACCGTTAATCCAATAAAAGTTCTTCCACCCATCTGCCGTTCTATAACTATTGACTGCTCCATTGGGTACTAATAGAGGGGTATTCTTGGAGACATTCAGAAAAACATCATTTGCAAGGATAGGAGGAACAGACGCATCACATCGGATAGAATCTAATTTGGTGCAATTGGCAAATGCCTTATCGTAGATGTGGCTAACCGTAGAAGAAATCTTAATAAACCAAGCATTTATAGTTTTTTGCGGGTAAATCTTGCATATTCGGATTTTTTGTAGTAACTTTGCGGGCTAATTAGAGGAAATGGCAAAAGAAGGTAATATAGAAGTGGTCGGTGCTCGAGTGCATAACTTGAAGAACATCAACGTAACCATTCCACGCGGCAAACTAACGGTCATAACGGGGTTGTCGGGTAGCGGTAAGTCGTCACTCGCATTCGATACCATCTTTGCCGAAGGACAACGGCGTTACATGGACACATTCAGCAGTTATGCACGCGGATACATAGGCACCATGCAGCGTCCTGACGTGGACCGTATCACAGGTCTATCACCCGTCATCAGTGTAGACCAGAAGACCACCAACGGCAACCCGCGAAGCACCGTGGGGACGGTGACCGAGATATACGACTACCTGCGTCTCCTCTATGCTCGTGCCGGACAAGCCTACTCATACGAGAGCGGCGAGAAAATGGTCAAACTGACGGATGAGCAAATCATCGACCTAATCCTGCGCGACTACGCCGGACAACGCATTTATATATTAGCACCCTTGGTAAACAACCGCAAGGGACACTACAAGGAGCTATTTGAGTCGAATAGGAAGAAAGGGTACGTCTACGTCCGTGTGGACGGAGAGATACGCGAGTTAGTGCCCGGGATGAAGGTGGACAGATATAAGAACCACTCCATCGAAGTGGTGGTGGACAGAGTGAAAGTACAAAGTGACAAAGGGACTAAGGACCAAGGACAAGGTGATGATATACGGCGGTTACGGCAAAGTGTGGACAAGGCGATGACGGCAGGCAGTGGCGTGACGATGATAGCCAATGCCGAAGAGGGAGAGGTGCGCTACTTCAGCCGTAACCTCATGGACCCGCAGAGCGGACTGAGTTATAGTGAACCGGCACCCCATACCTTCTCCTTCAATAGTCCTTCCGGCTGGTGTCCGTGCTGCAAAGGTTTAGGAAAGATACGCACCAAAGGAGCAGACGAAGACGAACTGGATGATATCATCCACGACGAAGAGAATTGGTTCCGCAGGCTGGTGGACCAAGTACAAAGTGACAAAGGACCAAAGGACCAAGGACAAGGTGGTGAACGTGATGAGACGGACGAGTCAGACCAGTCGGGCGAATGGCAAGAGTGTCCAGAATGCCACGGACAGCGGCTCAACAAGGAAGCACTATCGTACAAGTTCAGAGGCAAGAACATCGCCGAATTGTCCGCCATGGACATCAGTGACCTGAGGGAGTTTCTGTGCGGTAAAAATGAAGGATTGACGGAGAGGCAGCAGGCGATAGCGGAGCCTATCATCAAAGAGATACTCACACGTTTGGACTTCATGCTGTCCGTCGGGCTCAGTTACCTGAGTATAGGTCGTCCGAGCGAGAGCCTGTCCGGCGG
This sequence comes from uncultured Bacteroidales bacterium, assembly GCA_946184195.1. Lineage (GTDB taxonomy): Bacteria > Bacteroidota > Bacteroidia > Bacteroidales > Paludibacteraceae > Colicola. Next base: position 1,841 of record CAMHEP010000056.1, read on the forward strand.
CGAGAGTCAACGTATACGTCTGGCTACGCAGATAGGTTCACGACTGGTGAACGTGCTCTATATCCTCGACGAGCCGAGTATCGGCTTGCACCAACGTGATAATCAACGTCTCATCAACTCGCTCAAGCAATTGCGCGACATGGGCAATTCGGTCATCGTCGTTGAGCACGACGAGCAGATTATGCGCGAGGCCGACTATATCGTTGACATCGGTCCTAAAGCAGGACGCCTGGGTGGTGAGGTGCTCTTCCAAGGGACACCCGCCGAGATGCTGAAAGCCGATACACTCACAGCAAGGTACTTGAATAAGTACCAAGGAACTAAGGACCAAGGACAAAGGGACGAAGGACAATGTACGACGGACGAATATATCACACTACACGGCTGCAGGGGTAATAACCTTAAGAACGTTACGGTACGTTTCCCGCTCGGGAAGATGATAGGTGTCACCGGCGTAAGCGGCAGCGGTAAGTCCACCCTCATCAACAGGACACTCTACCCCATCCTTTCACAACATTTCTATCGCAGTCTGACGGCTCCGATGGACTATGACAGCATCGAGGGTATCGATAATATAGACAAAGTAATAGCCGTTGACCAATCGCCCATAGGCAGGACACCACGCTCCAACCCCGCCACCTATACCAACGTCTTCAACGACATACGCGACTTGTTTGCGCAGCTGCCGGAGGCTAAGATACGCGGCTGGAAGGCAGGCCGATTCTCGTTCAACACCAAAGGAGGTCGGTGCGAGGAATGTGCTGGCAACGGCTATAAGACCATCCGCATGCACTTCCTGCCGGATGTGTACATCCCCTGCGAGGTATGCGAGGGACAACGCTACAACCGTGAGACTCTGGAGGTGCGGTTCAAAGGCAAGACGATTGCCGACGTGCTGGAGATGACGGTCAATCAGGCAGTGGAGTTCTTTGAGAGTCAGCCCTATATACTCAAGAAAATCAAAACCATACAGGATGTCGGACTGGGTTATATCAAGCTCGGTCAGTCCGCCACAACTCTGTCCGGAGGTGAGAGTCAACGTATCAAACTGGCGACAGAGCTGGCACGTCCGGCAACGGGTAAGACTCTGTTCATCTTGGACGAGCCGACGACAGGACTCCATTTTGAGGACATCCGAGTGCTCATGGGTGTGTTGCGCCGACTCGTTGACCGTGGGAACACCGTCATCATCATCGAGCACAACCTCGACGTCATCCGTGCCTGCGACCACCTGATAGACATGGGACCCGAGGGAGGACGTGCCGGAGGAGAGGTGGTAGCCCAAGGCACCGTAGACGAAGTGAAGAATAACCCCCTCTCATTAACCGGTAAATTCCTATGATAACCAATACACTAGCACTGCTTTCTACCTTACTGCTCACCATCCTGGTAGTGCCGCTTCTTTGCAAAAAAAGCCGCATACCATCCATCGTGGGGTTTATCGTGGTAGGAATGCTTATCGGACCGAATGCGCTCGACCTGGTAGCCTATTCGCAGACGATAGACACTATCGGAAAGTTGGGTATACTCTATATCCTCTTCCAAGCCGGTATCGAACTGGATAAGAATGATTTCCTTCAGCAACGTCGGCAAGCACTTTCTTTCGGACTGATAGCCCTGCTTTTCCCTGCTCTGTTAGGCGGTTTGGGCGGTTGGGCATTAGGGTACACGTGGCAGACCTGCGTTCTGCTTGGTGCCCTGCTGGGTAGCCACACGCTCATCACCTATCCTATCGTCTCTAAATACAACCTGCAGAAACTGCCCGCCGTGGGTATCGTGGTGGGAGGTACCCTGGTCACCGTAGCCCTATCCCTCTTGGTACTCGGAGTGATGCATGTGAAAGACAGTTGGTGGGTATGGCTAATGAAGGTGGTATTCTTCATCGTCGTGACGGTATGGTGTTTCCCCTATGCCTTACGCTGGTGCTTCAAGCGTCAGAGCGACTCGACGGTTAACTTCCTGTTGGTGATGGTCGCCTTGGTAGTGAGTGCATGGCTGGCAGACTTTGCCGGACTGGAAGGTATATTAGGTGCATTCATTTGCGGCGTGTCACTCAACGGACTTGTGCCGCAGCGCTCAACACTCATGTCACGCATTAACTTCATGGGCAATACGATGTTCGTACCTATCTTCCTGCTGGGAGTAGGTATGCTTATTGACCTGCGCGTCTTCTTCAGTAGCAGTTGGGGACTGCTTGTGGCAGCGGTGATGATAGGAACCAAACTGATGGGCAAGCAACTTGCCACCCTCCTTGCCTGGAGGTTATGGAAATTCACACGGAGTGAACGACAACTGGTATATGGTCTGGTGCAAGCCTCTTCGGCAGGTACCTTAGCAATAGCCACCATCGGTTATCAGCACGGGGTTTTTGACGTACACATCTTCAACGGTGCCGTCATCCTGATATTGGTGCTATGTATCACTGCCTCTTTCCTCACGGAGCATGCCGCCCGACAGATAGTAGCCACCCTGCCTTTGGAGCAGACCGGCGACAGTGAGCCGTGGTTGCTGCTAAGCATCGGTACTAAGACGCAAGCCGCCAAGGCACGCGAAGCACTCACGCAGATAGTGAGGCTGAGCGAACTGCATGAGGTAGAGATGCGTAATATCACAGGTTGGCAAGATGCCGAACAAGGTATTAACCACGACGGACGCGCCACCATCTATTACAGCCAACAGCAGCCTGTCAATACGGTCAGACGTTTCCTTGTCGGCGTTCCTCCTAATGCCGAACGCGAGAACGACCTGCTCTCTCTCTTCGGACTGCTCAGACGCTTGAGCAGCCAGACCGGAGCCCGGATAGTATTCTACTGCACACATGACACCGAGCAAGCCATACGCGCCTTCTGTAGCCGACGAGGCAAGGCGATGCGGGCAACCTACGTGACCGTAAGTCAGTGGAGCGGTATGAGTGAGGCACTGCAAAAAGATATCCGGCATAACGACCTCGTAGCACTCATCAGTGCTCGTCCCGGCACGCCCAGTTACAACCCGCTACTAAGCGGTAACTACGCTATGCTGAAACGTAATTTCGAACCATATAGTCACCTCATCCTCTATCCGCGTCAGGATATAACAAGCGGCAGCAACGAGGTGTTCTTCAGTTTTTAGACATAACCTATCTCAATGACAAACAAAGTAACAATATTGGCGATTGAGTCCAGTTGCGACGATACCTCAGCGGCAGTGGTACAAGACGGGCTGATGCTGAGCAACGTGACGGCAGGACAGAAAGTACACGAAGAGTTTGGCGGAGTAGTGCCCGAACTGGCATCACGTGCACACCAGCTGAATATTCTCCCCGTAGTGGATACGGCACTCAGACGTGCCGGTATTGACAGGAGTGAACTGAGTGCTATTGCTTTCACACGCGGTCCGGGACTATTAGGCAGTCTGTTGGTAGGTACCTCCTTCACCAAGGGTATGGCACTGAGTCTGGGTATTCCCATGGTCGATGTCAACCACCTACAAGGGCACGTCATGGCCCATTTCGTCGAACCGAGCGAAACCCTCAAAGCGACTGTTCCTTCGTTGCAAAATGCTACCATCCGCCATCCCGAATATCCATTCCTGTGTCTGCTTGTCAGCGGCGGAAATAGTCAGATTGTCAGGGTTGAGCAAACAGCCGGCAAACATCTTCCCACCATGACTATCATCGGTCAGACTATCGATGATGCCGCCGGTGAAGCGTTCGATAAGTGCGCCAAGGTGATGGGACTTCCCTACCCGGGTGGTCCGTGGGTAGACAAACTGGCTAAGGAGGGTGACAGCAAGGCCTTTGCCCTCGCCAAACCCCACCTGACGGGCTACGACTACTCATTCTCGGGGCTCAAGACCTCGTTCCTCTATCTCATACGTGACGAGCTCAAGCAGAACCCCGACTTCATCGAGCAGCGCAAGGCTGACCTTTGTGCCAGCCTGCAAGCCACAGTGATAGATATTTTGCTCGGTAAGGTGAAGAAAGCGGTGCAAGATACCGGCATCTGTCGTGTGGCGGTAGCCGGAGGAGTGAGTGCCAACAGCGGACTAAGGGATGCACTGCTTGACTACGGTAAACGCTATCGTTGGGATGTCTTCATTCCGCCTTTCTCGTTCACAACAGACAATGCCGCCATGATAGCACAAGCCGGTTATCTCAAGTACATGGACGGAGACTTCTGTCCTATAGATGCCGCACCCTTTGCCAAAACGACCATCTGAGTATACATAGTTAGTATGCAGTGAATGAAGGACTTCTGGAAGACATATGGCGATATCATTATCTTCATGGCGACCCTCTTCATCTCCAATTGGATTTGGAAGGGGATAGTCATCGGCGATGATGATAGTACGGAAGTACTTGTCTTTGGGCACGACGTACTCCCTTGGTTTCAGGTGCTGTGCGTACATATTACTGACGATGTATATGCGCTCATACACCTCTTCCGCGACACGATACACCGCGTCGGTCCCGACCTGATGCGCTGGGAGAACGGACACGGAACACGTATCATTTGGGGATGCACACCCGTCAAGCAGATATTCATCTGGACCATCATCATGCTCACCACTCCATACGGCAAGTGGCATAAAATATGGTACATACCCTTGGGGGCCGTGTTGCTCTATTACTTCAACATACTCCGTATCACAATCATTACCCTCATCACTGAGTTCCATCCTGAGTGGTTCACTTTCCTGCATACCTACCTCTTCAAATACATCTTCTACGGCTTCATGCTACTGCTCTGGGTTGCATATGTGGAGTGGTTTCGCCGACAAAAAGAAGAGAAAAACAAATAAATTTGCATATATCAGAAAAAAGCAGTACCTTTGTACGCTAAATTAATATTTAGCGCATAAGGATGCATATTATCTATTTTTTCATACGGATAGCGTCTTGGTTCGGGCATCGCAAGGCGAAATTGCTCTACCAAGGACAAACACAAGCGCTGAAGACGTTGGCTGATAGTGTAGCCAATGGTGTCAAGAAGACGCAGTCCCTTAAGCAGGCGATATGGATTCATGTGGCATCGGTGGGCGAGTTCGAGCAAGCGCGTCCTATCATTGAGCACCTCAAGCGCGTTCGCCCCGAGCAGCCCATATTGCTCACTTTCTATTCCCCATCCGGCTATGAACTCAGGAAGAACTATGACAAGGTAGACTACGTGAGTTACCTGCCTATGCCGACCCGTAAGAACGCCCGGACACTGCTCGACATGATAGAGCCTTCCATGGCTATCTTTGTCAAGTATGAGTTCTGGCCCGCCTATCTCAAGGAACTGCATAAACGCGGCATTAAGACCTATAGTATCTCCGCTATCTTCCGTCCCGGGCAGCTCTTCTTCCGTCCGTGGGGCAAGCCGTACCTCAAGTTGTTGCAATGCTTCACTCGTATCTACGTACAGGACGAGGCGTCGAGAGAACTCCTTCTCTCCCATAGCATTCAGGACGTACGTATTGCCGGCGACACACGTTTTGACCGCGTGGAACAGGTAGCGGCACAAGCCAAAGAACTGCCCGTGGTGGCAACCTTCGTGGATAGAGCCAACCACCCCGAGCTGGGAGAGCAGTACAAACGAGTCATCATTGCCGGAAGCACATGGCCCAAAGATGAAGAGATGTTGGCCCGATACATCCATTCCCACGAGGATGTCCTTCTCGTCCTTGTACCACACGAGATACACGAGGGACACATGGAGAAGATTTTTCATATCTTCGAGGGACGTTATATCCGTTATACCGAGGCTGTCAGCTCTCCTGATTCGTGCTCTGTACCGCAGGCAGCTAATCTCAAGCACGTGCAAGTGCTGGTCATCGACACGATGGGAATGCTCAGCAGTATATACCGCTACGGCGACGTGGCATACATAGGCGGAGGATTCGGCGTAGGTATACACAACACCTTGGAGGCTGCTGTATACGGTATGCCGGTGCTCTTCGGTCCTAACTACAAGCATTTCCGCGAGGCGATAGGTCTGATTAACGCCGGTGCGGCCTACTCCGTCAACGACTATGTGGAGTTTGAGGCTCGCATGGATGAGGCACTGGCTAACCACAAAGCCATGGGAGAGAAAGCGGATGCTTTCGTCAAAGCCGGAGTCGGTGCTACTGACCATATTTACAACGAACTATTTGCTAAATAACTCAACAATATATGACAAAACCCAATATCCCCAAGGGAACACGCGATTTCGGAGCCATCGAGATGGCACGACGCAATTATATCTTCTCTACCGTACGTTCGGTCTTTGAGCGCTTCGGCTTCCGCCAGATAGAGACGCCGGCGATGGAGCTCATGACAACACTCATGGGTAAGTACGGCGAGGAAGGCGACAAACTGCTCTTCCGCATCCAGAACTCCGGCGAGAAAGCAGCCTTGGCACCCGAGAAAGGGCTGCGCTACGATCTCACTGTGCCCTTTGCACGTTATGTGGTTCAACACCAAGCCGAACTGACTCTGCCCTTCCGTCGCTACCAGATACAACCCGTGTGGAGGGCTGACCGTCCCCAGAAAGGGCGTTATCGCGAGTTCTACCAGTGCGACGTCGATGTCATCGGCACCGATAGCCTCGTGAGCGAACTGGAGCTTATTCAGATAGTGGAGGAAGTGTACCACACTCTGGGCATCCGTGTGTGTCTGCACCTCAACAACCGTAAGATACTGGCAGGCATTGCCGAGATCATTGGCGAACCCGACAAGATCATCGACATCACTACCGCCATCGACAAACTGGATAAGATTGGTCAGGACAAGGTGAACGAGGAACTGCTGGAGCGCGGGTTGAGCCAAGAGGCTGTCCAAAAACTGCAACCCATCCTCAGCCTGAGCGGTAGTAATAGCGAGAAACTGGATACCATGGCTTCTCTACTTGCCGACTCCGAGACCGGCAGCAAAGGTATCGAGGAGACTAAGCGTATCCTCGGCTTGTGCAAGGCTACAGGTGTGAACCTGCCCATTGAACTCGACCTGACACTGGCACGCGGACTGAACTACTACACCGGCGCTATCTTCGAGGTCAAGGCGCTGGATGTACAGATAGGCAGTATCACCGGTGGAGGACGTTATGACAACCTCACCGGCATATTCGGTCTACCCGATATCAGCGGTGTCGGCATCAGTTTCGGTGCGGATCGTATCTACGATGTGCTCACAGAACTCAATCTCTACCCCGAAGCGATGGGCTCTACCGAAGTGATGTTTGCTGCCTTTGGACAACAGGAACTGGAGTATGCGCTGCGATGGGCAACTGCACTGCGTAAAGCAGGCAAACGTGTGGAAGTGTACCCCGAAGCCGCCAAGATGAAGAAACAACTCGCTTACGCCAATGCACAACAAGTGCCCTTTGTCGCTGTCGTCGGGGGTAACGAGATGGAGACAAACACTGTCATGCTGAAAAATATGCTCTCCGGAGAACAACAACAAGTCACCCTTGAGCAACTAACATCCATGATATAACAACAATTATTTATTCAATCACAACAAAACAATGAAACGTATTTCTATTATCCTGACTGCGCTGCTCCTGTTTAGTTTCAGCCTTATTGCGCAGCAGCGTAGTGCTGACGAAGCCGCAGCGATTGCCGCTTCGTTCGTCAATGGTCAACCTCAATTGAGAAAAGCTCATCGTGCCGCTCAGAGCGCTTCGTCCATGCGCTTGGCACACACTCGTCAGAAAGCACAATCAAACGATAATGCTTTTTATGTCTTCAACCGCGCTGACAACGCCGGAGCTGTTATCGTCTCCGCCGACGAGCGTACCAACGAGGCAGTGCTCGGTTACACCGACA
>CAMHEP010000057.1 GCA_946184195.1 uncultured Bacteroidales bacterium
TTATGAAACTGCTACTGATACTATTTATTGCCCTCTTCAACGAGGGGAATCAACACTATGCCGACGGCAATTATACTGAGGCAGTGACGGCTTACGAGCAGATACTGAATGACAGTCTCGCTCCTGCCGCTATTCCGGCTAAAGACCGTGCACTCGTTTACTACAATCTGGGAAATGCCTACTTTCGTATGGGCGAACTCTCCCAATCTATATTGGCTTACGAGCGTTCGTTGCGTCTCAACCCGCTGAGTCGTGATACCCGGTATAATCTACGTTTTGCCCAATCGCGTATCGTAGATAACATCGAGGATAATCAGGCTTTCTTCCTCAGTAATGGACTTAAGTTCATCCGTAATTTGCTCTCCTATGGCACATGGCTGTGGCTCTCGATAGTCCTCTTCTCGGTTATGTTGGCAGGGCTTCTATGCTTTGCCTTATTACAGAATCCCGCGCTTCGTAAAACGGCTTTCTTTACCGCCATCATAGCCCTCATTATCAGTGTCTCGGCACTGGCAAACGCCATTTCACTACACGAGCGGGATACTGAGCGTTATGAGGCTATCATCACACAGGGTATCGTCAACGCGAAAGCTTCACCCGACCGTTCCGGTACCGACCTGTTCACGCTGCACGAGGGAACAAAAGTCATTATTCACGAAGTGGTCGGAGGCTGGGCCAATATACATGTCGGCAGTAACATCGGCTGGATGCCGTTAAGTAGCTTGGAACGCATCTAAAATTAAACACTATAATTTATTATACATAGAAAAATGTCAGTACATACACAGAACTCTCGTATGACTACGGCGCGTCTGCGCCAAATGAAACAGCAAGGCGAGAAAATCACCATGCTAACGTCTTATGATTTCACACTGGCTTCTTTGGTCGACGAAGCAGGTATAGATATGCTTCTTGTCGGCGATAGTGCCAGCAATGTCGTTTGTGGTAACCAGTACACTCTGCCAATTACGGTTGACGAGATGATTTTCCTCACAAAAGGCGTTGTCCGTGCGGCCAAACATGCTTTAGTGGTCGCCGATATGCCTTTTGGCAGTTACCAAATCAGCGAAGAAGACGCTGTTCGTAATGCTGTCAAGATGATGAAAGAGTCAGGCTGCGATGCGGTTAAGATTGAAGGTGGAGAAGAGGTGCTTCCCGCTATTCGTCACATGATACAGGTTGGCATCCCCGTCTGCGGACACCTCGGCTTGACTCCTCAATCAGTCAACCAATTCGGTGGCTACGGTCTCCGTGCCAAAGAGGAGGCTGAAGCACAGAAACTGCTCAATGATGCTCAACTGCTGGATGAGGCAGGCTGTTTTGCCATTGTGTTGGAGAAAATACCTGCAGCCCTTGCAGCACGAGTAACAGAAGGGGTGTCCTGCCCCGTCATCGGCATCGGTGCCGGTAATAAGACCGACGGACAGGTGCTCGTACTCCACGATATGCTCGGACTCAATACTGGTTTTAAGCCTAAGTTCCTCCGCCATTTTGCGCACCTCGCCGATGAGGTCAAAGGGGCAGTGGGCGAATATATATCCTCGGTCAAAGATAGTTCCTTCCCATCAACAGATGAGAGTTATTGATAAATAGCGCATTTTTTACGAAAAGATTGTCTATCATTAAGATAGGTTTGCACATATCCTGAAAAAGAAGTACCTTTGTCGCACATTTTAACAAGTGTAACTATGAAAAAGGTACTTCTTTTTTGTGCCGCTATGGCACTCACTATTAGTCTGAACGCACAGTTGGCTTGGGATACCGAGTTTAAGCAGGCGGATTTCAATAATGCCCTCACCGTTATTAGCAAGTCGGAGAATGTCAGTTGGAATAACGGCGTTTTCGGTGCTCTTGCCAGTCTGCAAGTAGGTAAACTGTCCATTCTTACTCCGTATGAGGACGAATGTGTCATTGCCCTGCCACAGGTTGGTATCGCCGAGAAACTCTATTTCTCATGGCAAGGAGCATCCAACGGGACCATCACCGTTTCGGCTTCCGCTGACCATAATAATTGGTCACAAGTCTTCACGACCGAGGGGAACACGATTGCGCTTGCTAAAGCAGACTCTGCTGCTCTGCCTACCAACACTCGCTACATCAAGTTTGCCGCTACCGGTAGAACTGCCGCAGCCATCTCCGGTATCCGTGTCAGCGAACTCAAACGCCTGAGTGCTACCACCGACGAATGGCCCTTTGGCGCAGCCATGGTGGACGATGCTCCTGCTATCAAGAATGTCACCGTCACGTGGACTAACATAGTAGCTTCAGTCACCTCTACAGACCCGCATTTCACCGCATCGGTGGAAACGCTTGGTCAAAAAAATCTCATTGACCAAACAACCACTATCACCCTATCCTATCTGCATAATGAGGCAGGCAATCATTCCGGTGATATCGTCATCAGCGGTGAGGGACGCGAGCTGCGTATCGCAGTATCCGGTTCCACCTCCAAGTACGACCAAACACTCACATGGAATCAGACCTTAGGCGAACATCTGACCACCGACCAAATAGCCCTCAATGCCTATACATCATCGGGCATGAAGGTTGAATATACCTCGTCTAATCCCACTATCGCTGAAGTAGCAGACGGTATCGTCGTTATCAAACGCTCGGGCGAGGTGGAACTGACTGCTCAGCAACCCGGTAACTATAAGTTCAATGCTACCGAAGCTCTGACGAAAAGTCTGGTATTGACTAAGGCTGACCCGTTGGTGAGTGCCGCAGCCGAAGCTATCACCTATGGACAGGCAGTGAGCGCCTCACAACTCACCGAGACCGTAGGTCAAGTAGCCGGTTCCTTAAGCTGGCAAGATGTCGACCCCGCATCCATACTTGATGCCGGCGAGTACACGTTCTCTGCCCTCTTCACCCCCGCCGATACAGGTATATACAACTATGCTACCGTCCCGGCCTACCTCACCGTCAACAAGGCGGAGCAGACTATCGTTTGGGAGGAGCAGGATACTAACCTGCAGGTAGGTCAGCAAGTAGCATCGACAGCGCAGTTATCTTCGGGATTGGATGTGACGTATGCCTATACCGAGTGCTTGCTGAAGATAGAGGACGGTATGGTCCATGCGGAGAACGAGGGCGAAGTAACCGTTGTAGCTTATCATCCCGGCAATCATAATTATCTGCCTACCACCGTCGTCATGCAACATTTTCTCATCAGCGGTAGTAGCATCACCACCGATGCGGCACCCGCACGACTAAGCAGTGAACAGGTGCGTTTAGCACACAAATATACACACAATGGACGTGTTTACGTCGCTTTCGAGGGACATATTTACGATGCCGACGGAAAACGTATCGAATAACCATATTCTCTAAGAGAAGGTATATAAAACACCGCTTTTTATATGTTTCACAACATATTTAGACGGAGAAATTTGCAAATATGTAAATTTCTCCGTATCTTTGTCGTGTCTATTATGGCAATCCATATAAAATAACTAAATCTACTAACCTCTAAACAACTATTTCTATGAACAAACACTTAACTCTCCTGCTTACATGTCTTACCATTAGCACAGCAACTATTTTTGCAGATATTTGTCAGCCTCTTGATATTACTTGGTTGCAAACCGGTCAAGCCGGATTTGACGATGGTTTTTACACCGATGATGCCACCGTATGGGTTTATAACCCCACTTATGGAGCCTATGCTCGCAAGGATGCAAGAACTCAGGGCGGATGTACCGGTTGGCTGATTACTCCGGTGCAGAATCTCAGAAATGCAAATACAGTTACTTTGATTTTCAGCCATGCTCATAGGTTTGCAGGCACTCCTTCCAATGAACTGACTCTATGGGTTTGCGCAGAATTTACCGGTGATATTGCTACTGCAGATTGGCAGCAGATAACAATTCCTAATTATACAACTCAAGCCAATTGGACTTTTGTAGCCAATAGTATCAATATTCCCGTGACAATGGTAGGAGCCAATACTGTCTTTGGTTTCAAATATATCAGCACATCCACTAATTATGCCTCATGGGAGATTAAAGACCTTAATCTGACCGTCACCTACGCAGCTGACGCCGACTGCTCGGCTGATGACGGGCGATTAGGCAGATTGCGCGTCTGCGCTCAGAACTTGCAAGATTACTACTATAATTATGAAGGAATGAGCATCTCTTATTCCGACGATGCAGGACGAGCTGCCAAAACCAACAAGATTGTGAATATGATGCTCACAATGAATGCTGACCTCTATGCTTTCTGCGAGGTAGAGCCGCAACCCATCGTACTGGCACAATTGGCTGATAGTCTGAATGTTCGTTTAGGAGTAGACGGACTCTATGCCGCCGTCAACGATGGCATCAACTATACTCCACCTACGGGCAGAGACTACTCTAACCTCAAGTCCGGCTTTATCTATCGCACAGATAAGGTCCGTCCTATTGGTGCCAACACATCTCCCTATAATTCAGGCGTATACAATTATCGTTTGCGCATTCAGGCATTTGAGGAACTCAGCTCTAACGAACGTTTTGTAGTGAGCATGAATCACTTCAAGGCTAAAGTGGGTAGTGACGACACGGACAATACCCGCCAATTGAACGCCAATAACCTGATATCTGCCCTCACAACCCGCTCATACGTAGATCCTGACATCCTGATTTTGGGTGACTTGAACTGTCTCGTTGATGAAGCGCCTTTAGTTACTATCGCTGAGGCTGGTTTCACCGAGCAAATTCTGCTCTATGATGCCAATGCGTATAGCCATTGCTACGGAGGAGGAGAACTCATCGACCATGTCTTTGCCAATGCTTCCATGGCAGAGCAGATAGCGAATGTCTTCATCTACCATAACTGCACCTCCTCTAACTACTGCGAAGGCTATCGCCCTGCCACCTCCTACTCGGATCACGACCCCTATGTCGTGGAACTCAATCTGGCGAGCAGCACCAGCGATGAGTGTGTTGAGCTAAGTGCATCTCATCTGGCTACGGGAGGCAGCAACCTCGGACAAATGACTGCCCAAAGTCTGAGCGGACAATACAACTGGCGCTATCAAAGTGCATATGGTGCTACCTGTCTGGATAAAGGTGGCGAGGACTGGCTGCTCAACATACCCTTTGGGTAACATCCAACTATGCAGACATTGCCTCCTCTGAGTGGGAGCAATTGACCATCCCCACCTATCCTGCGGGCAACAACTGGACTTTTGTACATAGTGGTGACATCCAAGTACCGCTTGAGAAAGTCGGAGCAAACACTGTCTTCGCCTTCAAGTACAACGTACCCGCTACTGCAACCAGTGGACCTACTTGGGAGATTAAGAACCTGAGCATCACAGCCGGCTGCGAAGATATAGTATCCGCTACTCCCGAGACTCAGGCAGAGACCATACAAAAAGCTGTCCGCCTCATTGAGAACGGACAACTCTATATTCTTCTGCCTGACGGACAGAGATTTACCATATTAGGTGTGCAGGTTCCTTAACGAGCCTGCATAAGCGAATCTACCAAAGTGTAGAATGCCGGATCCTCGCCTACGATGACGCGTACTATCGTACCGTCCGGGGCGAGGATTACTTTGGTGGGGAATCCCTGTATAGCATAATCCTCCAGTAATGTGCTTTCGTCAGGATTATAGACGTGCAACCACGGCAATTCATATTGTTTCACTGCCTCCCGCCACGTCTCTTGGCTATCGCGACAGTCAACACCTACTATCTCCAAATGCTTGCTGTACTTTGCGTACATCGCCTTCATATCGGGTATACCTTTGATGCACCAGCGGCACCATGACCCCCAGAAATCCAATACCACATATTTACCGCGCAAGGATGATAACGTCAGCGGCTTGCCACTCAAATCATACAAGGTGAAATCCGGGGCAGCAGTTCCCGAAGCTTGTAGTGCCTCAGTGGCTTTCTCCAACTCTACTTCCCGCCTTGCTTGACGGAGAGCCTCACTGAGATACTTGCTGAACCGCCCCTCTTTCACCTCACCGCTTAATGCCTCCGCCGCCTGCAATGCACGCTCCGCGTTAATCTCGCAGAGGAAATCGGCCAGCAGCACCAAAGCCGTTTCCTCGTCACCATGAGCAACGATATAATGACAGAGCGTATCCTCCACCATGGTCGGGTCTTGCAAACCTACCAGGTTCAGTGCAGTGAGTGCCTCACCATACTGTCTGTAGAATGCGCTACCGCTCACGATATAGTCGTCTGCATTGCCCTTTATGGTAATCTTTTCCCCCGGTACTGCCGGCAACGAGATGACCACATCTTCCATCTGGCGCAGTACATCCGGACCTATCAGTAGCATCCGCGTAGGTTCGTCGGTAATCAACTCCCCATGAAATTTACCTTGTTCCAATAGCAATGTATCGCAATCTAACACATCTTTTTGCTGCGTAGTAAGGTCAATGAGTAACAGCGTATCCGGTGCGACCTGCAATTCACCGTCTATCACTACGCGGTCAGAAGGCAGCTTATGGCATGCTGTCAATAAGATGGCACCCGTCAGGGCAGACCATAACAAATGTCTTGTTTTCATCTTTTTCTTAGTTCTATAGATTATTGTTTACAGTTTTATCTTACCTCCCAAACGCATCATAGCGTCCCACCAACGTGCCGGCAGCAAGGTATGTGTCCACACTATCGTATCGCTCCACGAGCCGATACGATAGCGTGCTTTAGGATGCCGGGCATTGACGGCTCGACAGATAGCACGGCGCACCACTGCCGGCGAGGATATATGTCCATCCGTGTAAATCTTACGCATATTGTTCGCCATTCTCTCAGCCGTCTCTGCATACGCCGTACCACGACTGCTCTCGATGAGGTGGTCTGCTGCGATGATTCCCCAGTTGGTTTTGATGGCTCCCGGCTCAATTATCACCACATCTATGCCAAAAGGTTTCACCTCCATGCGCAGTGCGTCACTCAGTGCCTCTACGGCATACTTGCTCACGTGGTACCAGGCTCCATAGAGCAACACCGACTTACCAGCTACGGACGATGTGTTGATAATACGTCCGTTTCCCTGCTTCCGCATAAAGGGTAATACTAACTGACATAGTCGTGCCAAACCGAAGATATTCACTTCCAACTGATTGCGAGCGTCGTCCATCGGCACATTCTCCACAGCGCCGAAATAGCCATAGCCGGCATTGTTGATGAGTACGTCTATGCGTCCTTCCTCGCTCAGAATCCTCTCCACAGCCTGCTGCATCGACGCTTCGTCAGTGACATCCATTTGCACGGGTATCACGCCATACTGCTTGAGCGGCTCCATACGCTCCACGCGACGTGCTGCCGCATAGACACGGTGCCCCTGCTGAGCCAACGCCTGAGCCGTGTCGTAGCCGATGCCGCTACTTGCACCGGTGAGTAAAATCACTTTCTGTTTCATAGCTTGTTATGTTTTTGCAGATTGTCCGCTTGCGTCAATATGTGGGTTTGTCTCATTCATTTTCAGTGCAAAAATACAACTTTTCCTCTATATGTGCAAATTTTTTCGTATAAAATGAAGCTAAACTGAAGTATCCAGCATCGAGAGGGTGAACGTGATTTTGTCACAAATAGCGTGATTTCGTCACAGGACACGAACCATTCACCCCTCAAAGCCCGACACCTCACCCCTGAGGGTAAGATTGACAAGAGTAAACTCTTCGGTTACATCCTCAAGGATGGTAAACGGATGACATGGATGCAACTCAAGGTGGTAGTTATGATTTTTTGACAAGACCCTTGAGCCCGTTAGTACTGCTTACGTACCCTATATAGGGTAGTAAGCGTACGTACTAAGGGCGTCGGACAGGGTCTGTCAAAGCCCGAGTAGAGCCCGACCATGTCCCGAGGACGTCCCGAGGAAAATCGCGTTCGCAGGGCAGTAAGAAAAGTACGTAATCGACACATAACGACAATTATCGTAACTTATCGCAACGCATCGTAACTAAACGACAACGAACGGAACAGTGACGAGCGTAGATATATTAACTTTGCAACGTCAATCGCCACCTCGCCTATAAAAAGAATCCGAAGTACCCTATCCCGCTCAAAAAACATGTTTTTAGAACGATTTTCGCCCAAAACCTTGCATATGTCAAAAAAAAGTTAAATATTTGGTGTAACGTCGAGGGCACCGACACGGCATAGCCGTCCCACCTCGAAATTACATCCGCACATTTGTGCAAATAACAAGGCTTTGCTGCACAAAATATAAATGAATTTGCATTTTCCTGCTGAAATCCTTGTGTATTTCAAATATTTTCAGTAACTTTGCAGTTAAAAGATGCAAACTATGGGTAAACTTGCTTTTATCTTGAATTTCATCCTTGCTGTCTTTCCGTCGGACACGACAGAGAACCGCCGGCATGTACATGTAATCCATAAAGGCAAAAAACGCAGCAAAACGCACAGAGGCAATACTGTAGCCAAGTTGTGGATTGAGCGCAATGGAGAGAAATGCATAGAGGTCGATTGGTCAAACCTCACTGCCCAAGAGAATGCAGACATTATAAGTGCTATAGATAAAAACTGGGAAACCATTAACCGGCAGATAGACAAGGTCTTTGCTTGCGACAAAGTAACTATTATAACATTAAACAAGTAAAGTTATGTGTAAATTGAAGGACACCGATTTAGGTATTCGCAAAATCGCATTTGGCGAGAAACGCGGTAAAATGGCGGTCTATCTGACGGACGGACGCGAAGTTATTGTGCCTATCAGTCAGTTTCCTGAGATTAAGCGTCTCAATAGTGCACAGCGAGAGGACTGGATGGTTTTGGATGACCAGTTCTTTACCTTTGACGCAATCAGCAAAATATATTCCGTCAAAGATATATTGCATGCGTAATATATAGCAAACTATAAATAACGAAAACAACACACCGCCTATGATAAAAAACGATTAAAAGGCATAGGCAAGCAATAAAAAACAACGTCTTTCCTCGGACGTTAAACAGAGAAAGCGCAAAGCGTTGCGTAAAGACATATTGAATATAAGCGTTTGCTTTTTGTTCGCACGGCTCTGAAACCTAGGAAATTTCAAATCGTGTAAATACCCAAGAACAAAACGAGCAAGCGTCCTTGCATTGCACGGGCGTTTCTTGTTGGTATTTACTGGTTTTCCTAGGACCACAGAGCATGAACAAGAATCGTTCGTGCTTTTTGTGTTTACAATGACGCTGCTCAAAAAGTGCTGCAAAGGTACGACAATTCCACTAAACGTGCAAACGCGCAAGCAGAAAGGACTAAAAAGGACTTTGCACGAATGAAGGAAAAGCAGTAATTTTGCAAACGAAATAAACGGAGTAAGCTGAAAATCCGATGAAGAGTAGGCAAACCAAATAATTTATTACTATGGTTAAATACAAACGCACATCAGAAAGACATTCACAACTAAAAAATGTGTATCTGATTGAGGACAAAGTTACTTTGAGATATATTTACAGGTATATACCTCTTGCAACTTTAACCCAATCTATTGAGTTTAAAGAACCTTCCCAATGGTGGGACGAATTTGAAAAAAGATTCTATTGTGCAGAGTATAATCAGCATAAATATCCGGGTTACCCAAAGAAGTTATTTGCCCTATGCACAA
>CAMHEP010000058.1 GCA_946184195.1 uncultured Bacteroidales bacterium
TGACGGGAGATGTGACGGCATACTGGATACCCGGCGACTACGATACGCAGGAGTATGAATATACGCGCAGCCGTCTTACGGAGATACGGACCAAACAGGCATCCGCCCGGACGGAAAACCTCTCACAAACAGGCTTCTCCGACACGGGCGTGCAGGTGCCGTTGCTGCTACGCGATGAGAAAGGTATATGGATGCTCATACATGAGGCGGCGCTGGTGAACTATGGTTGTATGCATGTGAATGTGGATGACACCCGCTATGTGCTGCACGCCTGGCTCACCCCGGATATAGACGGCACAAAGGGGCATCTTCAGACACCGGCTGTTACCCCTTGGCGCACCGTGATTGCATCACGCGATGCACGAGACTTACTTGCCTCGCGCATGGTGCTCAATCTGAATGAGCCCTGCCGCATAAAGGACACCTCATGGATACGAGGAATGAAATATGTAGGCGTATGGTGGGAGATGATAACGGGTATGTCGGAGTGGTCGTATACGCACGATTTTGCATCGGTCAGACTTGGCGAAACAGACTACAGCCATGCTACGCCCCACGGTAAACACGGAGCTAATACCGCCAATGTAAAGCGATACATTGACTTTGCTGCTAAATACGGTTTTGACGGTGTACTGGTGGAGGGCTGGAACATCGGATGGGAAGACTGGTTTGGCAACGAAAAAGAGGATGTGTTCGATTTCCTGACACCCTATCCGGACTTTGATATCGATGAAATACATCGTTATGCGAAAGAAAAGGGTGTGAAGATGATTATGCACCACGAGACCTCCGGTGCCATACGTAACTATGAGAGATACATGGAACGGGCGTATGACTTAATGCAGAAATACGATTATCCGGCTGTTAAGTCCGGTTATGTCGGCAACCTGCTTCCCCGTGGTGAGCGACACTATTCGCAGCGGATGAATGACCACTACCTCTATTGCATCCGCAAGGCAGCTGACAAGCATATCATGGTCAATGCGCATGAGGCAGTTCGGCCCTCGGGCTTATGCCGTACATGGCCCAACCTGATAGGCAATGAATCCGCCATGGGTACAGAGTATCAGGCCTTTGGAGGCATCCGTCCCGGGCATACGGCAATATTGCCGTTTACGCGGCTGGTAGGTGGCCCGATGGATTATACTCCGGGTATATTTGAGAACGATGTCAATAAATACAATCCCAATAACCACTCGTGGGTGAACAGCACCATATGCGGTCAGTTATCGCTCTATGTGACGATGTATTCCCCGCTACAGATGGCTGCCGACCTGCCGCAGACATACGAGCGCTTCAGGGATGCGTTCCAATTCATTGTGGATGTGCCGGTGGAATGGGACACGGTCTATTATTTAGAGGCAGAACCGTATGAATATATCACAACGGCACGCAAGCAGAAAGACGCGGAGGCATGGTATATAGGGTCGACCAACGGCATAGAACCACGTGAGGCCGTGATTGACTTATCCTTCCTGCCTAAGGGGAAACGCTATGTGGCTACTATCTATCAGGACAAGAAGGACGCCCACTACAAGAACAATGCACAAGCCTACACAATAAGCACGAAAAAAGTGACGTCAAAGAGCAAACTGCATATCTTTACTGCCGCAGGAGGTGGTTGTGCCATTCGTATTACAGTTCAGCAATAAAAACAATATAACTTTTATTCTTAACCTTTAAAATTGAAGTATTATGAAGAAGAAATTTCTTTTGAGTGCGTTCTTAACGCTTTGTTCGTTAGGCATGTGGTCGCAAGCCACTTATCCCGAACACATGTATCTCATCGGTACTGCTACTACGGCAGGATGGAATTTAGATAATGCCATCGTGATGACAACGGAATCTGATGGTGTCTATACATGGGAAGGCAGTCTCACCGAAGAAGGAAATCTTAAATTTCTGGAAGGTGCTGATTGGCTGCCTTCGTACGGACCTTCTAACAATGGGCAGTGGTTGCAGAACAATGCCTTTACACTGGTGAAGAGGACATCCTATAATGAAGAAGAGGAGGCAGGTATAGATCGCCAATTCTATGTGAATACATCCGGTACGTATCGGCTGCGTTTGGATTTGACAGGTGCTGAGCCTAAACTGATTGTAGGCTACCGCAGTATGTCGGCGGCAGCACTCTATTTCAAGAACACGGGGAATGCGTGGAGCAACGTCTATCTGCGTATAGGTCGTGCTGACCATGTGTATGCCAAGGCTTTTACGCGTATCGCCGACACGGAGTGGTGGTACTGCCAAGCTCCTGACTATGACGGCTATTCGATGTTTACCATAACCGATAGCAGTGATGAGACAACACCGATCGATAGCTATCCTGATGGTGCGAACAGGTTGTACGAATGGACTTATGATCTCACTGCGAATCGTTGGTTCACTTTGACCGACGGACCTCATGCTTCAGGGGAACATTTTTACTGGAACAACAGCAGCAGCGAATCCACGCAGGCATCGTGCATCACCGAGAGCGCAGGTTACAGAATCTATTTCGACAACTCGCTGACACAATGGACACAACCCTATATGCGCATCGGTCGTACTCATGTAACGGGAATGGGTGATTATGCCTCGTCGTATGCGATGACTCAGGTAACGGGTACGGATATATGGTATGTGGAGACGGTAAATTGGTCCAATGCAGAGGCGTGGACAATCACGAGCAGCAATGCGAACACGGGAGATCAAAGTGTATATAGTTTACCTGCTGAAGCAGAGCGCATATATTGGTACACCGACAACATTGCGTCTAATAAGTGGGTTGTTCCCTCGGGCAGTCGTCAAGGTTCGGGTCCCTACTGGTGGGCTAACGAGGTCACCGAAGTGGATATATACACCCGCACGCTAACTGATGGTAAATATGGGACAATCTGCCTAAATAAGGCTTCGAAACTGATTATCGGTGCAACCTTGTATCGTATTGCAGACGCCGATGACGCAGGACTCACGATCGAGGAGGTGACAGAGATGACCGCAGGCACTCCCTATATATTGCTCGCTTCGGGAAATGAACTCACGGTGCTCACCGCTGGCGATGAAGAAACGGCACAAACAGTGAACGGACTGGTCGGATATATTGGCGTCGGTAATCTAACCGTACCGATAAGCACAAACAACTATATCCTGCATGACAATAAATTATATCAGG
The DNA here is from genome assembly GCA_946184195.1 of uncultured Bacteroidales bacterium. Taxonomy (GTDB): domain Bacteria; phylum Bacteroidota; class Bacteroidia; order Bacteroidales; family Paludibacteraceae; genus Colicola. The sequence continues at coordinate 3,155 of CAMHEP010000058.1, forward strand.
TGGATCAAACGGCATATATAGCACCCAACCACGCCTATATAGACAGAAGCGGCATAACTGCCGTCACACCGGCTCCGGGGATGCGCCGTTATGCACTGCCTATTCACCAAAACCCCCAAACACCAACTGCCATCGATGAGGTGAACAACCTAAAGATGGAGGGGAAACATATAGTCAATGGCGAACTCGTGATTTACCATGACGGAAAAATGTACAATGCAACAGGTAGAATGCTGCAATAAAGTCTAATACAAAAAAATATAGCGTTATGAAAAAGATATATAGATGTCCTGAAAGCAGGATTGTTGACATTGTCAATACAGGAACTCTTCTAAGCGGTAGCGGTCCAATGCTTGAGTGGGAAGGCGGCGTAAGCGCCACAGGTATAGACGGCATATTAGGAGACTAAAGGACCATGTGCCAAGAAAAAAAGTGCTCGAAAGGGCGCTTTTTTTTGTGTATGTTGATTTTTTTTCGTACTTTTGCACCTTGTTAAAAGGGATAGAAGTGACCAAGTGCAGAGTGATATTGACCATCGTATGTCTCATGCTCAATATGAGTCTGTCGGCGCGTGTGCATACCACACGGGTCTATGGTTATGTGACGGATGCGGACAACAAGGGCATCGAACTCGTCAATATCGCCGTGATGAGTGGCAGCGACATGCAGGTCGGAACCACCACTAATCGCAACGGCTACTACACCCTCATGGTTGAGATGGCAGATACCGTGGAGGTGGTCTATTCGATGATTGGATATACCACCATCCGGCAGCAACTCTTCACCGACGAGGAGGTCATCAATATCAATGTTATGTTGCCCGACGATGCCGTGATGATGGACGAACTGGAGGTGAAAGGCATCCGTCAGCAGACCGGTACTATGGAGCGGCAGAGTGCAGAGATAGTGCGCGTTATGCCCGACGCTTCGGGCGGGAGCATTGAGAGCCTGCTCATTACCTTTGCCGGCGTGAGTCAGAATAACGAACTAAGCAGCCAATACAATGTCCGCGGAGGTTCGTTCGATGAAAACAGTGTCTATGTGAACGGCATCGAGGTCCACCGACCGCTGCTCATCCGTAGCGGACAGCAGGAGGGACTGAGTTTCGTCAATCCCGAGATGGTGCAGAACGTGGGCTTCTCCGCCGGAGGCTTCGATGCCATGTACGGCGATAAGATGTCCAGTGTGCTCGATATCGAATATAAGCGTCCCACACGCTTCGAGGCAAGCATGAACATCAGCCTGCTGGGCGCAGGCGTCTATGTAGGGCACGGCGATAGCTCCTTCAGCCAGATGCACGGCATCCGATATAAGACCAACCGATATATGCTCGGTGGGCTCAAGACCACCGGCAACTACGACCCTAACTTCGTCGACTATCAGACCCAGCTCACATGGCGGGTTGGTAAGAAACAACCCTCATCACGCAACCGCTGGGAGATGCGTTTCCTCGGTAATGTCTCGCTCAACGACTACCGTTTCAAACCCGATAGTCTCACCGAGTCCTTCGGTACGATGCAGCAGAGTCAGAACCTCAGCATTTGGTACGAGGGGCAGGAGAAGGACCGTTTCCTTACGGTCTTTGGCGCGTTGGGTGCTCATGGGCAGGTGAAAGTGAATAATGGTTCCATCGGTGTGGATGTCAACCTAAGCGGTTTCTATACCAACGAGCAGGAGAACTTCGACATCAGCGGTGAGTATGTGCTCTCTGCGGGCGGTAGCTCGCGAAGCGATGTGAGTGGCGAGGTCTCCACCGGGCAGTCTGCCTCTGTGCTCGGCACCGGCGTGTACCACGAGCATGCACGCAACAGGCTCTCTGCCGGTGTCATCACCGTGGCGCATAGCGGCGAATGGACCAACCGTGATGCTTCGAATAGCTTGCGTTGGGGGCTCTCCGCGCAAGCCGAACTCATCCGGGACCGTATCAGCGAATGGGAGTGGCGCGACTCTGCCGGATATAGTATGCCCAACGCGGCGAAGCAGATGAACCTCTACTACTCCATGCGCGGTGAGAACAGCATGCACTCGGCACGACTGCAAGCCTATGTCCAGAACACACACCGCTTCGTCACCGAGGCGTGCCGTATCAACCTCACTGTCGGTGCACGACTCAACTACTGGACCTTCACCGGCGAGGTGCTCCCATCGCCTCGTGCCGGCGTCGAGTTCATCCCGGGGTGGAAACGCAACGTGGTCTTCCGCCTCGCTACAGGACTATACTATCAGGCTCCTTTCTACAAGGAGGTGCGCGACACGCTCACCACCGATGGTATCACACGCATACATCTCAATAGTGACATCAAGGCGCAACGCTCCGTGCACGCCCTCTTCGGCACCGACTATTATTTTCGGGCATGGGGTAGGGCTTTCAAACTCAGCGGAGAAGCCTACTACAAGTATATCGACCGCATGGAAAGTTACACGGTGGACAATGTCCGCGTCCGCTATTCTGGTAAGAACGACGCTACCGGCTACGCTGCCGGACTCGACCTCAAACTATACGGCGAACTGGTGCCTGGTGCCGACTCGTGGATCAGTTTCTCTACTATGACAGCACGGCACAAGATGAACGATCATCCCGAGTACGGATGGCTCCATTCTCCGCAGGAGCAGCGTTATTCAGTATCCATGCTCTTCCAGGACTATATACCCCGTCTGCCCCAATTGCTCTTCCATATCAAGTTCATCTGGTCGGAGGGACTGCCTTTCTCCGCGCCGAGGAACATCGCCGCGCAGGGGCGCATGCGGGACTATCGCCGTATCGACCTCGGTGCCACCTATTCGTTTAATGCTAAGACGGCGCGATTCATGCGACGCCCGTCTGCCAGACACGTCAAGGAATGGGCACTTCAACTGGAGGTCTTCAATATCGTCGACTGGAAGAATGTGAACGGCTACTTCTGGGCAACCGATGCCTACGGGCAACAATGGGCAAGTCCGAACTATCTGACGGGACGGATGTTTAACTTCAAGATACGCGTAGATTTACAATAATACTATGGCAAGCAAAGACCCACAAAGCACCCCTATGATGGTGCAATTCCGTGATATCAAACAGCAGTACCCCGATGCGATGCTTCTCTTCCGTTGCGGTGACTTCTACGAGACCTACTGTGAGGATGCCGTACGCGCATCTCAGGTGCTCAATATCACCCTCACCCACCGCAGCAATGGCGGTGCAGGAAGCGGAAGTATCGAGATGGCGGGTTTCCCCTTCCATGCACTGGATACCTACCTGCCTAAACTCGTCCGTGCCGGTATGAGGGTGGCTATATGCGACCAACTGGAGGACCCCAAACTGACCAAGAAACTGGTGAAACGAGGTGTCACCGAACTGGTCACACCCGGAGTGAGTTATAGCGACACAACCCTGCAGCAGAAGGAGAATACATGGGTGGCATGCGTGTGGGCTGATAAAGGTGCTAAAGCAAATGGAGAAGGTAGGAATAGTTTGGTTGGACTGAGTTTCCTCGATATATCTACCGGTGAATACCTCGTGGCAGAGGGCGACAGCGACTATGCGGATAAACTGCTGACTAATTTCGCACCGAAGGAAGTGCTCTATATGCGTGGCAGACGCGACTGGTTTGAGTCCCGTTTCGGAAGTAAATACTTCACCTTCGAACTGGACGACTGGATGTTTACCCATCAGGCTGCCGAGGACCGGCTCAATAAACAGTTCGGTACGCAGAGCCTCAAGGGGTTCGGTGTGGAGCACCTGAAGCTGGGTGTCATTGCTGCCGGGGCTATCCTCCATTATCTCGATATGACGCAACATCTGCAGACAGGACATATTCGTCACCTGAGCCGTATCGAGGAGGACCGTTATGTCTGGTTGGACCGTTTCACGATACGTAATCTGGAGTTGGAAGCCGGACAGCGGGAAGGGAGCAAGACGTTGCTCGATATCCTCGACAGCACGGTCACTCCCATGGGGGGACGTATGCTGCGTCGCTGGGTCAGCCTGCCGCTTAAGGACATACGCTCTATCCGCAATAGACAGAGCGTGGTGGAGCACCTCTTCCGTTATCCCGAGGATAGGGAGACCATGGGCGAACTGCTTAGCCGGGTGCAGGACCTCGAACGTATTGTCGGCAAGGTGGCTACGGGACGTATATCTCCGCGTGAAGTGCGTCACCTCAGCGTGGCACTTGCTACTATCGAACCGCTGCGCGAACTATGCCGTCGCGATGAGCGCAACCGATATCTGATGACCTTGGGCGATGCCTTGCAACCCTTGAACCACCTGCGCGAACGTATCGAGAAGACGATTGTCCTCGACCCGCCTGCCGTCACCGGACGACCCGGAGTCATTGCTGCGGGAGTGGATGCTGACTTGGATAGCCTGAGGGAGTTGCAGACCAATACCAAAGGTGTGCTCAACGACCTGCTCCAACGCGAGATAGAACGTACCGGTATTCAGAGTCTCAAGCTCGGTTTTAATAGTGTGTTCGGCTATTACTTGGAGGTACGTAATACCTACAAGGAGATGGTACCGCCCCAGTGGATACGCAAGCAGACTCTCGTCAACGCAGAGCGCTATATCACCGATGAACTCAAGAACTACGAGGAGCAACTCACCTCCGCCGACGAGCGTATCGCTGTCATCGAGAACCGTATCTACATGGACCTGCTCCTTGCATTGAATGCTGAGGTGGAAGCGATGCAGGTTGATGCCTCGGTGCTGGCACAGATGGATTGCCTGCGCTCCTTCGCCGTGGTAGCGGCTGCTCATCGGTATATATGTCCCGTCATGGATGAGGGACTCAAGATTGATATACACGGTGGACGCCATCCCGTCATCGAACAGCAACTGCCTATGGATGAGGAGTATGTGGCAAACGATGTACTGCTGGATAACGAGAGCCAGCAGATTATCGTCCTCACCGGTCCGAATATGGCGGGTAAATCCGCCCTGTTGCGGCAGACCGCGCTCATTGTGCTCATGGCACAGATAGGGTCATTCGTGCCGGCGGAGAGTGCCACCATCGGTGTGGTGGACAAGATATTCACCCGCGTCGGTGCCAGCGATAACATCTCGATGGGTGAGAGTACTTTCATGGTCGAGATGAACGAGGCTGCCAGCATCCTCAATAACCTCAGCGAACGTAGTCTGGTGCTCTTCGACGAGTTAGGACGAGGTACCAGCACCTACGATGGTATCAGTATTGCTTGGGCTATCGTGGAGTATATTCACGAGAATAAGTGTCATGCTAAAACCCTCTTTGCTACCCACTATCACGAACTGAATGAGATGGAGAGCAGTTTCGACCGTATCCGCAATTATAATGTCTCCGTGCGTGAGGTGAATGGTAAGGTGGTCTTCCTGCGTAAACTGGTGCGTGGAGGCAGCGAACATAGTTTCGGTATCCATGTGGCTAAACTGGCGGGTATGCCGCCCAGTATCGTGGAGCGCGCCAATCAGGTGCTTAAACAGCTGGAGGGTGATAAGTCTGGAGGCAGACAGGCGGCGAAAGACCTCTCTAAACCCATGCGCCGGATAGGCTCTGAGCGGGAAGGTATGCAACTCAGTTTCTTCCAACTGGATGACCCCGTGCTGGAACAGGTGCGCGATGAGGTGAAGGCGCTCGATATCAATAGTCTCACGCCTCTCGAAGCACTGAATAAACTTAGCGAAATAAAACGTATTATCGGCAAGTAAATAAACAATCGGCAAGTACCTTTCTCGTACTTGCCGATTGTGTGGTGATAGAGTGGTCCGGGTGGAGGATTACTTACTGTTCTGCATCTCCACCAGTTTCTTATAGTAACCTCCTAATTTAATCAGTTCCTCGTGGCGTCCGCGTTCTACAATCTCCCCCTCATGCAGCACGCAGATTAGGTCGGCATTGCGTATCGTGCTCAGGCGGTGTGCCACGACGATGGTGGTACGGTCGCGCATGAGGTGCTCCAACGCTTCCTGCACCAGTTTCTCCGACTCGGTATCAAGCGCAGAGGTGGCTTCATCTAGGATGAGGATGGGCGGGTTCTTAAGGATAGCGCGGGCTATGCTGATACGCTGGCGTTGACCGCCGCTCAGACGTGAACCGCGATCGCCTATAGAGGTTTGGTAACCATCAGGAGTGTCCATGATGAATCCGTGTGCATTGGCAATCTTGGCAGCCGCCTCCACAGCGTCCTGCCAACTACCACCGCC
>CAMHEP010000059.1 GCA_946184195.1 uncultured Bacteroidales bacterium
GCTTCGCTAAAAGAAATAATCGTGCCCCTGTGGCTAAGAATAAAGACAAAACAGCTTCGACTAACCAAGGCATTCAAGTCTTTACTCCTTACTCCTTTAGTGAGTGGAACGAACGATCCATAATCCAAATCGTAAATGATATGTGATGACATGACACTGACGCGTACTATCCATATTGCTTTGTTGGCAACCCTCATGGGGTGGTCATCTTCGCTGATGGTTGCTCAATCGGATGCTCTGCAAACCTTTGTGGACAATAAGCTCATTCGGCAGGCGAACATCAGCGTGCTGATCAAGGACCTTGACTCCGGCGCGGTCATCGATTCGTTCCGACCTACGCAGGTCGTCCCGCCTGCCAGCGTCATGAAGTTACTTACCACCGGAGCTGCGCTCGAGATGTTCGGACCGGGATATAACATACCTACCTGTCTCGAATACTCCGGCTCCATCACGGACGGTGTGCTGCATGGTAACCTCTACATCCGCGGCAACTGTGACCCGTCGTTGGGAAACCGCAAGGGAACCGTCGCCTTCATGAATAAATGGCTCAAGGCTATCCGCAGCGCCGGCATCAAGCGTATCGACGGTGCCGTCATCGCTGACCTCAGTCTCTTGGACGGAGATGCCGTCAACCCGGGGTGGCTCTGGGAGGATGCCGGCAACTACTACGCCCCCGGCATCTTCGCGGTCAACTACCTGAGCAACACGCTCAATATCATCCTTCGCAGCGGCACCATAGGCAGCGTCGCTGAGGTCATACGCACAGAGCCGGACTATCCCGGACTGAAATACAATAATCATATCCGCTGCACGCAGACGCTCTACGATGGCGCTTTCGTGCACGGTATGCCCTATAGTACCGAGCGGTACCTCACCGGCTCTATTCCCTTTAACCACGGGCAGTTCGGCGTGCAAAGTGATATCCCCAATCCCGGATGGCTCTTGGCGCTGCACCTGAGTGACCTCTTGGAACGCAACGGCATAGAGGTGACCAAAGAGGCGTCCTTTGTCGGAGATAAGGGACCTGCCACAGGACTCAGGCAACCGCTCTACACCCATCAGGGCGACTCGATGGGAGCTCTCATCGCGGAAGCCAATATCTACAGCAGCAACCTCTACGCCGAGGCGCTGTTCCGCTATATGGGGACACAATACGGCACCCCGGGAACGGTGCACAATAGCTGTGAGGTGCTCCGTGACTTCTGGTATCGGCATGGCGTCAACCTGCGTGGGGCACTCATCAAGGACGGTTGCGGTTTAGCGCCTCAGGATGCCGTCAGTGCTCAGAGTTTCGTCAATGTGCTCACCTATATGGACAAGAGCCGGTACCGCGAGGCGTGGCTCAGCTCACTGCCCGTCAGTGGCGAGAGCGGAACACTCAAGACCTTCCTCGCCAAGAGTCCACTCCGGGGAAGAGTACACGCCAAGAGCGGAACCATCGGCGGAACCAAGAACTATGCCGGATATATCGACCTTCCCGATGGACGACGATGGGTGTTCGCCGTTTTGGTCAATAGTGCGCCCTGTAAAGCCAAGCAGATACAACCACTCATAGAACGCTATCTCAACGATGTTTATCAGCGAAACATATAGCACCAATACGCTGCTCAAACAGCGCGTAGCCGCCGGTGAACAGCTGCCCGACTTATCCTTTATCCGCACCGACTACCAGACGGCCGGACGAGGGCAAGCCGGCAACACTTGGGAGAGCGAGCGCGGAAAGAATATACTGATGAGCATTCTGCTGAATAAACCCGCCATACCTGTGGAAAAGCAGTTCCTGCTGAGTGAACTCTTCCCCTTGGCGGTCATCGAGGCGGTTGAGGCTATGGTCGGACCTTTAGACATGGAGGTCAAGTGGCCGAACGACATCTACGTGGGCAACCGTAAGTTGGCGGGTATACTGATTGAGAACAGTTTGAGTAGCGGGCGTATCGACTATGCCATCCTTGGCATAGGACTCAATGTCAACCAAACCGAATGGGTGAGCGACGCACCCAATCCTGTCTCGCTCAAGATGCTCACGGGGCACGAGTGGGATGTTGAGAAACTGACCGATAGTATCATGGACAGATTGAGGGACAGACTGGACAATGTCGAAGACCATCTACTGCACGAACAGTATATGGCTCGTCTCTTCCGACGGGAGGGATACCACCCTTACCGCAACAAGGAAGGCGATTTTTGGGCTCGTATAGCCGATGTAGATGCGTTCGGACGACTGATTCTCGAAATGCAGAATGGAGAAAAACGAACCTACCTGCTCAAGCAGGTACAATATTTGTTATAGTATCTTCTGAATAAAACAACATAGCTATGCAAAACATTATTATTACCGGCGGAGCCGGATTTATCGGCAGTCACGTAGTTAGACTGTTCGTCAACAAGTACCCCGACTACCGCATCATCAATGTGGATAAGCTCACTTATGCAGGGAATCTGGCCAACCTGAAGGATATTGAGCATAAACCCAACTACCGCTTTGTCAAGGCGGACATATGCGATTTCGATACTATGTATGCCCTCATGAAAGAGGAGCAGGTAACCGGTATCATACACCTTGCTGCCGAGAGTCACGTGGATCGCAGTATCAAGGATCCTTTCACCTTCGCCCGTACGAATGTGCTCGGTACACTCTCACTGCTGCAAGCCGCTAAACTATATTGGGAGAGTCTGCCTGAGCGCTACGAAGGCAAGCGTTTCTACCACATCTCCACCGATGAGGTATACGGTGCCCTGCAACTCACTCATCCCGAGGGTATCGAGTCTCCCTTCACCACCAAGGCATCCAGCAAGGATCATCACCACGCCTACGGCGAGGAGTTCTTCCTCGAGACTACGAAGTACAACCCCCATAGCCCCTATAGCGCCTCCAAGGCGAGCAGCGACCATTTTGTGCGTGCCTTCCATGATACATACGGCATGCCCACTATCGTGACCAACTGCTCGAATAACTATGGACCCTACCAGTTCCCCGAGAAACTCATTCCCCTCTTTATCAACAATATCCGTCATCGTAAACCTCTGCCTGTGTATGGCAAGGGCGAGAACGTGCGAGATTGGCTCTACGTCGAAGACCATGCACGAGCTATCGACCTCATCTTCCACAAGGGAAAGGTGGCTGAGACTTACAACATTGGCGGTTTTAATGAGTGGAAGAATATCGACATCATCAAGGTGGTGATTAAGACCGTTGACCGTCTGCTCGGACGTAAGGAAGGCGAAGATATGGACCTCATTACCTATGTCACCGACCGTGCCGGGCACGATTTGCGCTATGCTATCGACAGCCGCAAACTGCAACGTGAACTCGGATGGGAGCCCAGTCTACAGTTCGAGGAAGGTATAGAGAAAACGGTGCGCTGGTACCTCGATAACGAGGAGTGGCTCACCAACATCACATCCGGCGAGTACGAGAAGTACTACGAATCGATGTATGCCAATCGATAATGAGCAAGGGGCGTGACAACTATTCCGCCGCACGGTAAGCCTTTGGAGTCATACCGGTGTGTGACTTGAAGAAGCGGTTGAAGAACGCTACATTCTCAAAGCCCAACGCGAGAGCGATCTCCTTCACTTGGAGAGACGTAATCTTGAGTTGGGCTTTGGCGTCGGTAAGGATAGCATCGTTGATGATATCACCTGCTGTACGTTCTGCCACCGACTTGATGGTAGCACATAGGTGAGGCAAAGTCAGGTGCATCGCCTCCGCATACTGGTTCACATGATGCCATTCGTGATAATGCTTGAGCACCAACTCGCAGTAGTTCTGGTAAATCTCTGTCTTGCGGTCCAGCGGACGGATACGCGACTCCGACGAGTTCTGGGCATAGTCGGCAAAGGAGGACTGCAGGAAATTGAACACATGAATCATCTTCTCGCTACTGAGGAACGGCGGGGTGAGGTTACTCGTGCGGAATAGCAACTGAGCCATGTCATTCACTATACCCGCCTGCTCATCGTTGAGGTGCAGGATGGGAGAACTTAAACGCAATGCGGTGAGAGACATGCGATTGCCGAAGGTATGCTTCTCAAGGAAGGATGAGGAGAAAAGCAGGTAGTAGACCAGTGCGTCCTCGGAAAATTCGTGAATCAACAGGAAACTGCCCGGCTCCAAGAGCAACACATCGTTCTGATTGAACTCATAGTGTGTGATATTGATAGTGGCTTTGGCACTGCCACGAACCATGAAAGCAAATACACCACACTGAATCTTGCACGGGAAACGACCGTACTCGTTCATAATCTTACCACTGGCGTCACCTATCAAATAGTCCACCGGACAATCCAACAAGGGAATACTTTTCTCTTCCATAGCTTTTGTGTTTATGTGAATTCGGGCACAAAGATACGAAAAAGAATTGATATTTACTAATAATCTTAATAAAAAGTACTTTTTTTAGTAAAATAAGTATACTTTATTACTTGAGTGCATAAATTTAGTAGCCTATATGTAATCTGAAACGCAAAGCCCAAAGCGGTGAAGAGAGGTCGCTGCGGTGGGGCAGCCGCCACACACTGTAAATCTCGCCTATGCGCAGAATATTACCTATACCGCAGCCTATCTCCACATAGGGAACGGTGGCAGCCTGCATTCCCTCCGGCATGGCCAGTACCTCACGATGGCTATCTCTCATTCCTCCCCAGCCGCACTTGAAGGAGACCAGTTCCCTTAGTCCCGCATAGCGCACTCCCGGAATGAGGTTGAAGAGTATACCTCGACCGTTCCAGTCGGCGTGCAGCGTCACGTAACGGTCTGCTGCGTATTGGAAATTGTTCATCAGCGTGAAACGGTAGGGGTCGTAGGCATAAGTATGGTTCCCCTCAAAATGATACAGTAGCGGATAAGGCACTTGTCCGAATATACATCCGGCTTGTACGGCATAGGTCAGCTCACCGCCTACGCCCATGTCTACGGTGTGTTTAATCAGCAGGTGCAGATGAGAATAGAGACCGTAGCCGCTACGACCGTCCGTGTGGTAGCTGCCTGCTTCTACACCGATATGAAGCACAGGATAGGGAGTGCGGGCGTGGATACGGCGAAACCACAGGTCTGTCTTCCTCTCGTGCCATCCCAGACGGACAATACCGCCAAGAGTCTGATAACTGAAGTAGGGCAGTCGGTGATAACCTATCAGCGGGTCTCCATAGTTTTGCCAGCCTATGCGGGCATACAGACGGGTCTCCACATTGTCGTGCCAATCGGTCTGAGCCAGCATTTGCAGCTGCCGACGACGTGCCGCAGTGTTGTGGAAAGTGCCGGGACGACGCAGTGCCAGGAAGGCATACGACGTGAAGTCCATCAGACCATACCCCATGTTGTTCTCGCGTTGGAGGGTGGAAAAATCGTCCAACTCTGTCCATGCGTAATGGTCGCGGTATTCAATGGAGAGGATATTGCGTCTGAGGGTGGGTAGATTGACCGATACACGTCCCATACCCTTCCATGCTTTGTCGCGTATGCCGTACGCCACATTGGCTTCCAGACAGACGTTCTTCATCAGCCGTTCACTCGTCCGTAGGGGAAGACCGATATGAACGGTTTCGTGTTCGTTGACTTGAAGAATCTCCTCAATATGACCGATGTCCACGTAGCTGCCTGTAGGGATATAGCCTGTCGTGATAATGGTGGCTAACCATTTGGCGATGCGGATAGCCGGTGTCTCGCTCAGACTATCCATCGCGACGTGAGGAAGGCCGGGCTCTTCCGCTGTACTTTGTGGTAGACTATCGGTCCCTGATGCGCTCCTCTCTGCTTCCTTATTCTGCAGCATGTAGTCAATCACTGCTGTCGGCATGACACGATGGGTAGTGTCGACGGTGACGGCGAAATCAAGGACAGTATGTAGATGTTGGTTGGTCAGTCGGTTCTGACGGTCGAAAGTCTGACTAAGTCGGGCTTCCGTCAGGTGGTTAATCGTCACCTGCGGCGACGTATGGGCGGTCACACGGCGGATAGCATAGGTGGCTGAGTCGATGGCCATCTCGCCGTCGAAGGTGGCATAAAAGGGGTTCTTGGTGCGGAAACGGATGAGGTAGAGTTTATCCATACCATCCCTCACCGAGTCTGCCAGATAATAGTTATAGTAGGTGTTGCCGGTAGATGCCAAGGGCGAGAGAAACGATTTACCCATGATGGGTACCGCGCTGCTATAGAACGAAATGTTCCCCTCGGTGGGCAGAAGTGCTGTGTAGTCAGTCGGAGTGAAGATAAGTGCCTCGTCGCGGATGGTCGCCAGGCGGCTAAGGTGACTGCCCGATAGTCTCACTGTGTGCTCCGTGCGATAGAGAGGAAGCATCCATGTCGAGTCTCCCGCGAGCACCATACCGTCTTGCAGCTGGCGCCATAGGCTACGTTTGAGTTGACGGGCACCGATATGACTCACCGAGAGTAGAATCGTCTCGGTCATGTCTTGAGGCATATCCGAATGCAGATAACGGTCGTTCTCCTTGCGATGCGCACGTACTCCCTCCATGATAGGTAGAGCGGGGTTCTTGCCCGGCCGGGCTAACAACTCCGGCAACAATGCCTGCTTCTCCTTGAGCGAGACCTGCAGACCTGCCATTTGACCGGGACTAATCTTGAACGACTCGGTCTGATAACCAAGAGAGGAGACGAGTAGGGTTCGCTGTTTGTCCAGTAGCACTTTCAACGCGAAACTGCCCTCTTGATCCGAGGTCGTACCAATGTCTGTGCCGCGGAAATAAATATGTGCGTTCGCAATCGGTTCTCCGGTCTCCGTATTCATCACGTCGCCCACGATGACAGTAGGTGTCTGGGCTGTCATCCTCGTGGCGAGGAGTATCAGCAGCACTATGTGAGCAATACGTCTCATCGGTTAGCAGGGTGGTATTGGAGTACGGCGCGTCTCAGGTCTTGTATATCGACATGGGTATATATCTCTGTAGTGGTGATGTCCTCGTGCCCGAGTAGCTGCTGGATAATACGCAGGTCAGCACCGTTCTGCAACATGTGTGTGGCGAAACTGTGGCGGAGCGTGTGGGGGGAAATAGTCTTCTTGATACCGGCTTCTGCAGCCAAACGGCGTATGATAGTGAAGATCATGGCTCGCGTCAGTTGACCGCCGTTGCGGTTGAGGAAGGCAATGTCCACGGCAGCAGGTTTGATATCCAGATGGACACGGTCCTGCAACCAATAGCGGAACCATTTATCTGCCTCGGGGGACAAGGGAACCAGGCGCTGTTTACTACCCTTACCATGGATGAGCATATACCCTTCTTCCAAATAGATATCACTCAGTTTGAGTTCCGTCAGTTCACTCACACGCAGCCCGCTGCCGTATAAAACCTCGATGATAGCGCGGTTGCGGTGCCCTTGTGGTGACGAGAGGTCAATAGCCTCGGTCAGGGCATCTACCTCCTCCAGTGTTAATACCTCCGGCAGATGACGCTCTTTCTTGGGCATGTCGATGAGTTCGCTGGGATCTTGTTCGATAGTGTGGTTGTAGAGTAGAAACTTATAGAATGAGTGCACTCCGCTCAGTACCCTGGATTGGGTGCGGGCATTGGCGTCTTTGAAGGTGGCATATACAAACTCCTGCAAATCGTTGAACGTAGCATGCACAGGGTCTATACCATGCTCTGCACAGTAGTCAGTCAGTATCTTCAGGTCCCGCTCATACGCCTCCACCGAGTTGGGAGATAAACCGCGCTCCAGTCGTAGGTAACTATGATATGCTTTCTCAATGGGGGACATAGGGAGGATTAGTGAATGGTGGATGTAGGGGAAAGACGGTGACTGGGTATCCACGCCGATAACCATCCGAGGAGGGTGACCACTACGAGTACAATCACGATGTCGCTCCATACCACGGTCACAGGGTAGGCGGAGAGAACATAGTCCGTGCCGTTACCCAGTTTGAGTATACCCCAGTATTGTTGTATCAGGCATAGCGCGACACCGATGATAGTGCCGAGGAGGGCGCCTGACGCATTGATAAGCCAACCTTCGTATAGGAAGATGCGGCGGATAGTGTGCGTGTCTGCCCCCAGTCCGTGCAAGATAGCGATGTCGGCTTGTTTGTCGATGATAAGCATGGAGAGCGAACCGATACAATTGAAGCAGGCAATGAGCAGGATGAAAGCCATCATCACTACGGAGAGTAGTTTCTCTACGCGGACAATACGGAAGAAATCCTGTTGCTGCTCATAGCGGTCTTGTATCTGCATGGGCTCGTGGAAAAGGGATGCCAAGTAGCGTTTAGCCTCCTTGATTTTGGTGCCGGGTGCTACCTTGAGCTGTAGGGCAGTGACGGTCAGGCTGTCGTATTCGAAGAGCTCGCGCGCTAATGGTAGACTCACAAGCATCAACTCGTCGTCATATTTCACCTGATTAACGGCAAACGTGCCGGCTATATAGACCACCTCGCGGTGCAGGTTGTTCTCGGGGCGCAACATGTTTACTCGCCCTTGCCGACGGGGAGCATATAGTTGCATTCCCCCTACGAAATGAGCATTCATACCTAACTGGGCAGCCAAGCCGCGTCCCATCACAGTGCGCTCAAACGCTCCGTCGTAAACACTATAGTGACCATCGTTGATGATGGAGTCGATATGGGTTAACTCTTGGAACGAGTCGTCCACACCCATCACCCGTGCCGGCAACTGATGGTCACGGTAGCAGACCAAGGCGGTCTCTTCCACCACCTCGCTCACCACGGTAAAGAGCGGTGAATGGTCGAGGGCCGAACGTACGGAGTCTGTCAGGACGAAATACTTACCTTCCGCAGCCGTGACTTTGATATCGGGGTCGAACTCGGAGAACATATGTTCTACCTCGTCGCGAAAACCGTTCATCACAGACATGACGCATATCATAGCCGCAGTCACTACCCCTATCGCTACGGCGCTCACGGCGCTGACGATATTGATAGCGTTGTAATCCTTCTTGGCAAACAGATAGCGCCGGGCTATATGGAAGGCAACCTTGCTCATCCGACTTGATTAGTGTTGCAGCAGTTTGTCGATGCGCTCCATCTTGTCGATAGTCTCGTCCAGATGAAAGTGCAACTCGGGGATGATTCGTAGTTGGTGCCTCTCCAGGGTACCCATCTCTCCGCGTATCTTTCCGTGATCTTGCTCAATGAGTTGCATGGTAACTTGCTCCTTATCCTGCGGGAAGATACTGAGGTAGACATGCGCTATACTCAGGTCGGGGGATACACGCACTTCACTCACCGAGATGAGGGTGCCGTGCAGTCCGCGGGCGTAGCGTAAGAAGATGTCGCTTAAATCCTTTTGTATTAGGCGAGCGATTTTTTGTTGTCTGGTATT